>CAZKEO010000051.1:0-8442 GCA_964551785.1 uncultured Eubacteriales bacterium
CCGGTAGCTTTCATCTGGGTTCCTAGGGACCGATCAGCAGTTGAAAACTTATCAAAAGGCCAGCGAGGAATTTTTACTACACAATAGTCTAAGGCTGGCTCGAAGCAGGCATAAGTTTTGCCGGTTACAGCATTACGAATTTCATCCAAAGTGTAGCCGATGGCAATCTTAGCTGCTACCTTAGCAATTGGATAACCGGTAGCCTTAGAAGCCAGCGCTGAGGAGCGAGATACCCGAGGGTTAACTTCAATAACAATATATTCAAAGCTGTGAGGATTCAAGGCATACTGTACGTTACAGCCACCTTCGATCCCTAAAGCGCGAATGATTTTCAGGGAGGCTGTGCGAAGCATCTGGTATTCCTTATCAGCTAAAGTCTGAGAGGGAGCAACTACAATGCTATCCCCGGTATGAATACCTACGGGGTCAATATTCTCCATGTTACAAATGGTAATACAGTTATTGTTACTATCCCGCATTACCTCATACTCTATTTCCTTCCAACCAGCCACACTACGTTCTAGCAGGATTTGACTGATCGGACTATGTTTTAAGCCTCTAATCACGATATCGCGGAAGTCCTGCATGTCATTAGCAATGCCACCTCCCGTTCCACCCATGGTATAGGCGGGACGGATAATCAGCGGCAAACCGACCTGCTCGGCAAAAGCGAAGGCATCCTCTACGTTTTCAACAATGGTGCTTTCTGGGACCGGTTCTCCGATTTCATACATCATGGCCCGGAACAGCTCCCGGTCTTCAGCTCTCTTGATCGCTGTAAGCGGGGTGCCCAGCAATTTAACGCCTTCCTGTTCCAAAATCCCCATTTCAGCTAATTGCATGGCAATATTCAAACCAACCTGGCCGCCCAGGGTGGGTAGTAATCCATCTGGCTTTTCTTGTTGAATAATTCTCGTAACAAAATCCGGAGTTAAAGGTTCAATATAGACTCGATCAGCCATATTGGCATCAGTCATAATGGTCGCAGGGTTAGAATTAACCAGGACTACCTCAATGCCTTCTTCCTTTAGGGCGCGACAGGCCTGGGTTCCGGCGTAGTCAAATTCCGCTGCTTGCCCGATGATAATTGGTCCAGAGCCGATTACCAGTACCTTTTTAATCTCTGACTTTTTAGGCATTGTTTTTATCTCTCCTCTCCCTGCATCATAGCTAGGAACCGTTCAAATAAATAGCGGGAATCAGTGGGTCCAGGAGAAGCCTCCGGGTGGTATTGCACAGAAAAGGCGGGCAGTTCCTGATGCCTGATACCTTCAACTGTATTATCATTCAAATTGAGATGGGTCACTTCTACCGGAAGTGACTGCAGGGACTCCTGATCCACGGCATAACCATGGTTTTGGGAAGTAATGTGCACCCTACCTGATGCTAGGTCTTTGACTGGGTGGTTTGCTCCGCGGTGGCCAAACTTGAGCTTATAAGTTTTGCCCCCTAAAGCTAAGCCTAAGATTTGGTGGCCCAAGCAGATTCCAAAGATGGGCTTTTTCCCTAGTAATTCTTGCACGGTCTTAATGGCATAAGGTACCCGTTCTGGGTCGCCAGGTCCGCTGGAAAGCATAATTCCATCTGGATTTAGTTCCATAATTTGCTCAGCAGTAGTCTGGGACGGAACAACAGTTAAGTCACAGCCGAGCTCATTTAAGCAACGCATGATATTGGCCTTAGCGCCAAAATCCATCACTATGACCTTGGGACCTTTCCCTGGCTGATGGACAATTTCCTTAGTCGTAACGGTAGGCACCGGTTCCTCATTAGAAAGGGTTGGAGCTTGTTGAGCACGCGCAACCAAAGCCTGCACGTCACTTAGATCAGTCGAAATAATCGCTCGCATGGTCCCTTTAGTCCGAAGTTGGCGAGTCAGGGCCCTGGTATCAACTCCAGCTATTCCTATTATCCCCCGGTCAGCTAGAAACTTGCTCAGTTCCTCCTGTGTACGCCAGTTGCTGGGGTGGTCACAGGCTTGCTTGACCACAAAGCCCCGCACAAAGGATAACTTATGTTCAAAGTCTTGCTCATTAATCCCGTAATTACCAATCATGGGATAAGTCATTACCACAATTTCCCCGCAATAAGAGGGGTCAGTTAAGATTTCCTGGTAACCTGTCATACTAGTATTGAAAACTACTTCTCCGTGCTGCTCACCAGCAGCTCCGAAGGCTGTACCGCGAAAAACACTGCCGTTTTCGAGGGCTAAGACTGCCTCCATTATAAGTTTGCACCTCCATGGTTAATGTGTCAGTCTGGCGTTGCAGGTCTGATTTTGTGCCGGTCTGGTACCTATAGGCCCGTAGCTTTGAGCTCCGTACCTAGCAGGTCTAGGCTTGGTACACTGGTAGAATTGCTCAAACCCCGTCGAGGGAGCGTCCATGCTCCCCGACGAGGCGACCGACATCGTGTCGGTCGGAGCAATTCTACCGTGTACCTGCGCCAAAACCTGCACGGTACTCCGCTAGAAGCTACTAAACCTATAGGTAGCCAGCCCTGGGTCAATCTATTAAGTCAGCCTGCTTGCCAGACCTGTTGTCTGTTTTTGTTGTTTGAGAACGTCTACTGCTTTCTTTATGGCTTTCTTTGTTGCTGACCTTGTTGCTTTTTACGCGTTCGTTGTTGCTTCTTTATTGCTTTCCTTGTTGCCTTCTTTATGCTTTCTTTATTGCTTTCTTAAGCCTGTCTTATCGTCTACTGACTACTTTGCCCCCGACGATGGTCACTACGGGGAGGCCTTTGAGTAGGCGGCCTAGGAAGGGGGTGTTTTTGCTCTTGCCAGCCATGTTGGCGGCTTCGAGGATTTCGGTGGCTTCAGGGTCGATAATGGTGATATCAGCATCAGCACCTGGGCCGAGGTGGCCTTTGTTGCGGCCGGGAATATTTTGTTGAAGGCCCAGGATACGGGCCGGGTTCACGGTTAATTTAGCGATTGCTTCATTGATACTTAGCAGGCCTGGCTCTACCAGCTGCTCCAGCACCAAGGGTACTGCTGTCTCTAGGCCCACGATTCCAAAGGGAGCATACATATATTCTACGTCTTTTTCCTCGGGAGTATGGGGAGCATGATCTGTGGCAATTACCTCAATCGTGCCCTCCTGGAGTCCCTGTTTGATCGCTGCTACATCCTCTTCGGCACGCAGGGGAGGATTTACTTTGGTGTTAGTGTCATAGTCTTGGACCACAGCATGGGTTAAGGTAAAGTGGTGAGGGGCTGCCTCAGCGGTAACCTTAACTCCTCTGGCTTTGGCTTCTTTAACTAGGCGCACTGAACCTGCCGTACTGACATGGGCAATGTGGACAGCGCAACCAGTTAATTCTGCTAAAATAATATCTCTAGCTACCATTACTTCTTCGGCCGCAGCCGGAATGCCTTTCAGGCCGAGCACTGTTGACCAGTAGCCTTCATGCATTACCCCATCAGAAGCCAAAGCTTGATCTTCACAGTGGGAGATGATAGTCAGCGGAAACATCTGGGCATATTCCATTGCGCACCGCATAACCTCAGAATTTGGTACAGGCTTACCGTCATCAGATAGGGCAACCACGCCAGCTGCGAACATATCGCCAATTTCGGCTATTTCTTTGCCTTCAGAACCTTTAGTAATATTGCCGATTGGGAAGACATTAACTACGCCTGTCTGAGCTGCTCTAGCCTTGATAAACTCCACAACTACCTGGTTGTCAACCACAGGCTTAGTGTTAGGCATACAGGCCACACTGGTAAAACCACCACGGGCAGCAGCCCTGGTCCCGGTCGCAATAGTTTCTTTAGCCTCAAGTCCTGGTTCCCGTAAATGGACATGCATGTCAATCAGACCGGGCACTACTAGTTTACCTTGCGCCTCGATTACTTCTATGTCTGAGGCCTTGCCACTGGGTAGGTCAATCTGACCTGCTATTTGAACTATTTTCCCAGCCTCTACTAACACGTCTCCGAGCATATCTACCCCATTAGCCGGGTCAATAATTCTTCCCTGCTTAATTAATAACTTAGCGGGCATCTTCAGCTGCACCTCCTCCTGTGAGCAAATATAACAGTGCCATTCGGACGGCAACTCCGTTAGTAACCTGTTCATTGATTACTGACTGAACCCCATCAGCTACCTCATGGGCAATTTCAATCCCTCTGTTCATGGGACCCGGATGTAAGACTAAAGCATCTGGCTTAGCACAGGCTAATCTTTGCGGGTTCAAACCAAATAAGCGTCCATATTCCCTAGTAGTTGGGAAGAGGCCTTTTTGCTGCCGCTCTAATTGAATCCTGAGCACATTGATTACATCGACCCCATCTAGGGCATCTTCTATTCTGGTAAAGGCTTTTACTCCCAGCTTTTCGATCTCAACTGGTAATAGCGTGGAAGGGCCAACTACCCGGACTTCTGCACCTAACTTAGTGAGGCCCCAGATATTCGACCTAGCCACCCTGCTATGGAGTACATCACCGAGGATTGCTACTTTTAAGCCTTCAATGCGACCCAACTTTTCTTTAATAGTGTACATATCTAGCAGCGCCTGGGTAGGATGCTCATGGGTTCCATCCCCGGCATTAATTACCGAAGCCTTGACATGCTTAGCTAATAAATGGGGAGATCCCGAAGCAGAATGCCTTATAATAATCACATCTGCCCCCATCACCTCAATGGTTTTGGCCGTATCCTTCAAACTCTCACCCTTAGACACACTACTTGTGGAGGCAGCAATATTGATAGTGTCTGCACTGAGGTACTTTCCGGCTAATTCAAAAGAAGTCCGCGTTCTAGTACTGTTTTCGAAGAATAAGTTAACTACTACTTTACCCCTGAGGGTTGGTACTTTTTTAATGTCCCGCAAAATAATGTCTTTCATAGGAACTGCCGTGTCCAAAATTAGTTGAATTTCTTCTGGGGATGTCTCCCGCAATCCTAATAAATCTTTGGATTTAAGACCCATTTTCCGACCTCCTGACATTATGTATTTTGACTAATAAATGGTATGAAAAAGTCTCCTAGTCATCGGGCATGACAAGGAGACAAGCTATCTTAAAGCTTCAAGCCGCCTTGTCAGTCTCTCTGGACCAAACTTAAAGAACGGTAACCGAAAACTTCTGATTTCTTACGTTGCTTTATTCTTCGACGAGTTCTTCCAATACCACTTGATCTTTGCCGTCAATCTCAGTTAGTTTGACTTTTACTACTTCCTTAGAAGAGGTTGGGACATTCTTACCTACAAAGTCTGCCCTAATCGGCAGTTCCCGGTGACCTCGGTCAACTAAGACAGCTAGTTGGATAAACTTGGGCCGTCCTAAGTCAATCAAGGCATCTAAGGCAGCACGAATGGTCCGTCCGGTATAGAGCACATCATCCACTAGGATAACTTTTTTACCATTGACAGAGAAGGGCACTTCGGTTTTATGAATGACCGGTTGGTTGCTTAAGGTGGTCAGGTCGTCTCGGTAAAGATTAATATCCATCAAACCTACGGGGATCTGCACTCCCTCGAAATCGCTAATCAAGGCGGCTAATCGTTCTGCCAGCGGAACCCCGCGACGCCGGATTCCTACAAGGGCCAAATTAGAAATACCCTTATTTTTCTCCACAATCTCGTGGGCAATCCTAGTCAGAGCTCTTTTAATTCCCACGGCATCCATCAGTTGGGTTTTCTCCTGGAGTCGCATTTTCAAACCTCCTAATTACCCCATGCTAATTTCTACAAATCAAAAGCCTGCTTGTGCGTATGGCAAGCAGGCATAGTTTACCCTAAAATGCGTAAAAACTATTTTCCTTACTAGCCTCACAGGACCAATTTCAAGGAGTTTTCTATTATTCGAAATTATATCAGATTTAGACTCCGCCTGTCAACTGATAAGACAATATTCGACAATAGTACCCTTGATAAAATAATTTAAGGTTAAATTCTGACTATACCCAAAACTATTGTCCACTAGCGTATAGTATAGTAAAATTAGTCAAGCTAATTAATACTTTCAAAGGAGTGGTCCACATGAAACTACGCACCAAATTACTTGTTTCCATCATTACTGCAACAATGGCCTTGAGCCCACTATCATCTGTTTTTGCTGCTAACCATGCAAACAAGGCCCCTAAGCACAAAGCTGATGTAACCACTGAAAAGACCAAGAAAACTGTTCATACAACTACTGTTAAAACAAAACAACCAACCGTAACATCAGCTACATATGTAACACCCACCACCACAACTGTCCAAGCAACTGTTTATGGTGATGTCTACAAGGCGAAACAGTACACTGAACAGGTTAATCAAGTCAAAGCCCTTTTGGCAGTACTCTTAGCCAATCCCAAAGACCCTAATGCAAAAGCAGAAATTAATAAACTAATCACCACTAAAAAAGATCTTAAGATTATTGCTAAAGCAATTAGCGAGTTAAAGCACACCGTAATCCAGGAAATGAAAACTGCCCTCAAAGCCAAGGATAAAGTTGCCTTCAAAACTGCCCAGCAGAAAATTAAACGTCTCAATGACCTAGCCAAACAATTCAAGCAGGAAATAGTAAAACAAGCCAAGTTAGCAAAACAAGCAGAGCAAAACGCCAAAAAAGCGATTCAGCAACTAAACAACGACAAGCAAAACTTACTAAGGCTCTAAAAACAAAAGGTAAAATTGCCAAAACCCAACAAGAAATCAAAGTAGTTCAAATAAAATTAACTCAGCTCCAGCAACAACTAGCCCAATTACAAGCTAAGCAAGCAACAGCTACTCAAGCTGATGCCATCACTACAGCCACTCTAATTGCACAATAAGCAAACATCACAAGGCTGAACAGAACGAAAGAGAAAACACTAAGCGCTCATCCGCTTAGTGTTTTTTATTAGGCTGCCTTATTAACAATTGCACCACGGCGACAAGCTGTCACACAACGCTGACACTTCAGACAGTCTCCGTCACTGATTTGACCAGCTTGCTTAAAGTCAGCCACCGCTATTTGACTGGGGCAAACACTCGTACAGGCATTACAACTGACACATTCATTAGAAATTTGCAGTGACTGTTTTCCTTTCCCAATTATCGAAGCCAGGGTACCCATCGGACAAACTGCACACCAAGAGCGTTTGTTGTACACTACACCCAGTCCTATCCCGACTAAGGTAGTATATAAAACTGCTTGGAACAAAACACCACCCATGGCGGTAAGATCACCCCATACTACGATTAAGCGATAGGTGAGACCTAACATTATCAGCGTAAAAACGCCCCAGCGAGTGATTGGGTGCTTGAGCCAACGCGGGATTTTTCGTTTGCGCGGAAACAAGCCCAACACATTATCAAAGAAACTCCCTCGGGGGCACATCCAGCCACACCAGAAACGTCCTTTCCAGATCGCGACTACCAGCGGGCCTAACATACATCCTAAGGCTAACCAGCCAAAGATAGGGTTAATTAACAAAGCGGCACTAAAAAATGCCATCATCACAACCCACAACCAGCGTTGAATTTGTTTATTAGCTAACATCATCATAACCTCCCAATATTTTGTAACAACTCTTTCTGACTATTTTTATTATATTATCTTTCTATTTCGCTGTCAATTATATTTTGCGTAATTTGGGCTAGAAAAAAAGTGCCTATGGATTGACAAGCATTTATTTTGATTGCTACCAGTGAGATACGAAGGGTGATGTGGTTAACCGCAAGGCACCTTACGGAGCTTCCTTACCAAATCACGGCGCAGGTTCCGTCGCGGAGGGCACTGTACCACAGGTAATGCAGTAGGTGATTTTGCCCGGAGCAGGAACAAAGCAGATGATTTGGTACCACAAGGGCACCCCGCATCTCTATGTCGCTCCCGCTCCGAGAGCTGACGTCGTTGGAAGTGGAGTATTAGTGCCTGGAAGTTAACTACATCACCCGGAGTAGACCTTAAGCAGAATTTATAGTCAAACTTTATTTACTCATTCACACCACTTCTTAGCTTTGCAAGCACTCCAGCCATTGGTTCGGGTGGCGAGGTCGTAAACTCCAAATATTCTCCAGTGCGTGGATGCCGAAAGCCTAACAGCACAGCATGCAAGGCTTGACCAGTAAGACCAAAGTGAGCTTTCCGAGTGCCATACTTGGGGTCACCTACTACCGGATGCCCTAGATAAGCCATGTGTACCCGAATCTGGTGAGTTCGGCCGGTTTCGAGTTTGCACTCTAGCAAGGAATATTGCTCATATCTTTCTAACACAGTGTACCGGGTAACTGCTGATTTCGAATTTTTCAGCACCACTGCCATTTTCTTGCGATCCTGAAGATCACGACCAATCGGGGCATCTACCACCCCGCCCGGTTCTGCTAGCTTACCATGCACCAGCGCCAGATATTTGCGGGTTACTTCCCGTGCTTTGATTTGGGCGGCCAGTCCTAGGTGAGCAGTTTCATTTTTTGCCACCATCATTACTCCAGAGGTTACCTTTTCTTGGCCATTCAGCACTCCCC
>CAZKEO010000052.1:0-8420 GCA_964551785.1 uncultured Eubacteriales bacterium
TTATAAAAACCGGGGAGGTAAAGGAGGAAGGGGTTCAAAAGAGAGAAATAAGGCTGGTGGCTATTAGAAAAGCACAGGTGGGGCAGTTAAACCAGTTGATTATTACCGCAGGTGTCCGCCTCGGAGTAATAGATATTGAACCTTTAGCTCTCTTGCGGACAGTTACCCTGCTTGGTGATGGAACAAATGCTACGGAAACCATGGCCATGGTGGATATCGGTACCTCCTCTACTACGGTTTCCATCTTTCAGGGCAATGTACTGCGGTTTACTCGTTCTATAGCCTTTGGAGGGATGGTCCTGACCAAAGTATTAATTGATAACTATAACCTTACCTATGAAGAGGCAGAAGCCACCAAAAAAATGATGACTTTAGCCACAGATATGGAGGGGCACGGACTTTCGGTCCTCCTGCATCAAAAGACTGAGTTGGTGGCTGCTTATGTAGAAAATATGATTACCGAGATTCGCCGCTCCCTGGAGTTCTATCATTCCAGATACCGGGATGAACAAATTACCCGAGTGGCCATTTCCGGTGGTGGGGCGCAGATGAAAGGCCTGGCAGAGTTTATCCAGGATAACATCAACCTGCCGGTGGAAACAGTTAACCCTGTTCAGCGTCTCCAGATATCCCCTGACCTGAATCCTCGGAAAAAGGAAATCGAAGAAGCCGGAACAGCCCTAGCTGTAGTAATTGGCCTGGCTTTAAGCGAGGTGTACTAAGATGCAGATTAACTTATTATCACCCCAAACCTTAGTCAAAAATAAACCAGGTCTAGAGAAATCAACCAGAATGATTATCCTGACAGGTGGGGCGCTCACCATACTTCTGCTAGTATCGGCTGGCCTGTTGGGCATGGTGAAACTTCAGGTTAATAGTAGTATTAAAACTGCCGAAGCAGAGCTTGCTAGACTCCAACCAGTTGCACAACAGATGGGGGAACGTAATCGGCTTAATCAAGAGCTAGCAACTAAACAAAGCTTGTTAGCTGCCCTTGAGAAGAGCCGTCCTATGTGGACTCCGCATATCCTTGAAATTAAGCAAAACCTTCCGGTGACTGTTGGTCTCACCTCAATTAGCTTTGATAATAGCAAAGGTGAGTGGGAAATAAGTGGTACCTCTCCCAACCATGACCAAGTGGCCCAATTTGGTACTGGGCTACAGGGCTTAGAGTATTTCGGTAAAGGCTTGATTGCCAGTAGTACTATAAACCAGGTGGGTGGCGGATTGAAATTTACGATTAAGGCAGTGACGTCAGGGGGTAGCCAGAAGTGAACAAATTAACTACCAGAGAACGAAATCTCCTGTTTGCCGCGATCTTCTTAACTTTTGGGGTAGTAATCTGGATATATGTTATTCAGCCTACCTGGCAGCAATACGGTCAGGATAATCTGCGACTGGCAGAACTAAATACCAGGTTAGCTGAACTAAAAAAATTCGAAAAAATACTACAGGAAAATCCAGATGCTAAAACTGAGCAAGCTAAAATAGCCGAGGTAGACAAGCAACTACCTAATGCTCCTGAGTCTGCAGAATTGTTATATTATCTCCAAACAAAAGCTAGAAGCAAAGGGGCAGTTTTGGTAGAATACTTAGGAGAGCAAAAGGAAAACCCGCAGGAAAAACAGAGCCAGGACGCCGGACAAGGTTCAGCAACTGCCCAGAAAGTTCTGCCGTTCACAGTAAAGGTTGCTGGCACTTATGACGCTATTATAGGCTTTCTGCAGGAACTAGAAAAATTCCCTAGGATTGTTTGGGTACAGCAGGGTGAAATCAGAAAAAAGGAACCGCAAACTACCGGCTCAAATTACGGTCCGATTGAGGCTAATTTTGCAATCGAAAGCTACTATCTCCCCCAAAACCGTCCTTATCAAGACAATGTTGTGCCGAAGCCACCCATCAGGGGTAAAGCTAATCCCTTCTAATACTACCTACAATTACGCCTTAAAAAGGCTTTCCACCAACCAGGGTTTTACCTAACATTGACAAAGGTTTATATTACCTTCATAATAATAAAAAGAAGCAAAGAAAAGCCTTAATGCAGGTGCAACACACCTGCCGGGCTTTTCTATTTTTTCACGTAGAGGAGATGAGTTGAGCAATGTTGAGATACCTAACTGCTGGAGAATCACACGGGCCGGTGCTCACCGCCATCGTGGATGGTCTGCCAGCCGGACTGACCTTAACTACTGACTACATAAATCAACAGTTACTTCGCCGCCAGGGTGGTTATGGCCGAGGTGGCAGGATGGCGATTGAACAAGACCAGGTAGACTTTCTTTCTGGAGTTCGGGGTGGACTTACCTTGGGTGGTCCGGTAACTCTGCAGGTCAAGAATAAGGACTGGGCCAATTGGTCTGAAACAATGTCTCCCCATGTAGGGGCGAACCTAGCAGATCGGGTGGTCACTAAGCCTAGACCAGGTCATGCTGACCTCTCCGGAGCTCTAAAATATCAACACAAAGACCTGCGAAATATCCTAGAAAGAGCAAGTGCCCGGGAAACTGCTGTCCGGGTGGCTGCTTGCACTGTGGGCCGCAGGCTATTAGACGAATTAGGGATTATTGTGGTAGGCCATGTGGTTAACATTGGTGGTATCACAACCCAAACCACAGGTTTAACACCAGGCCAAATTGCGGGCAAAGCTGCTGAGTCTCAAATCTACTGTGCCGATCAGGCAGCTGAACAGCAGATTATTACCGCTATCCAACAAGCCCAGGCAGCCGGGGATTCCCTAGGCGGGGTTTTTGAAGTAATTGTGACAGGTCTACCCATCGGTTTAGGGAGTCATGTCCAGTGGGATCGTCGCCTTGAAGGCCAGTTAGCCCAAGCGCTCATGAGCATCCAAGCTATCAAGGGAGTGGAAGTAGGGGTCGGTTTTGGCCTAGCTAATCTACCCGGTTCCCACGCCCATGATGAAATCTTTTATGCTCCCGGAAAAGGCTTTTTCCGCGAAACCAACCGAGCTGGCGGGATCGAGGGTGGAATGACCAATGGAGAGCCGCTGATTATTAGGGGTGCCATGAAGCCCATTCCTACCCTATATAAACCACTTCGGAGTGTTGATCTCAATACCAAAGAACCATTTGAAGCCTCGATTGAACGCTCAGATATCTGTGCTGTCCCGGCTGCTTGTGTAGTGGGTGAGGCAGTCGTGGCCTTTACCCTAGCCCAAGCTATCTTAGAAAAGTTCGGGGGCGACAGCCTAACGGAAATACAGCGCAACCTAGCAGCCTACCAAGCTGGGTTGAGGACGGTGTAACTATGAAAAACATTGCCTTAATTGGCTTTATGGGGACGGGTAAGACTTCGGTGGGTAAAAAATTAGCCCAACAGTTAGGCTACAATTTTATCGATACTGACCAAGAGGTTGAACATATCATGGGCTTACCAGTATCTGAAATCTTTAAGCGCTTTGGGGAAACTCGCTTTCGCTCTGAGGAAACCTTAGCCCTGAAAAGAATTCTGGAAACAGAAGGTCAGGTTATTGCCACAGGTGGGGGAATTGTGCTGAAGGCGGAGAATGTTGCTTTGCTTAAAGAAAATGCTTTTATAGCAGGCTTGCATGCCACCCCGGAGGAAATCCACCGCAGAGTAGAGGGACGGAGTACCAGGCCACTACTCAAAGGGGGAGATTTAATGAGCCGCATTCAGCAACTATTGGCAGAACGCAAAGATGCCTATAATTGCGCCAATCTAGCGGTAGATACCACGGAGTTATCCCAACAGCAAGTTGCTACAAAAATCGCGACAGCATATCAAAAGCATCAATTGTACCAGCCAGAAATGGTGCAGGTCGAGCTAGGTGATAATAGTTATGAAATTGTGATTGGCGCCGGTAATTTACCCTATTTAGGGCAGGAGCTATCCGAACTGGCCGAGCGTTTTGGCTGGGGCCGCCAGGTCATGGTCATCTCTAACCCGACAGTGGAAGCCTTATATGGTCAACAAGTCCTAACCAGCCTAGCAGAAGCCGGTTTTGCTCCTTTTCTAGCCTTAATGCAAGACGGTGAACAATATAAAACGATGGAGACTGCCATGCAGTTGTTTGACCAGGCCTTGGACCAGGGCCTGGATCGCAAATCGCTGATCGTCGCTCTCGGTGGAGGCGTGGTGGGGGATATGGCGGGCTTTGTGGCGGCCACCTATATGCGAGGCATTCCCTTTGTCCAAGTACCAACAACACTATTAGCTCAGGTTGATAGCAGTGTGGGCGGTAAAGTAGCGGTCAATCACCCACGGGGCAAAAATATCATCGGAGCCTTTTACCAGCCTAAGTTAGTTTGGGCTGATGTCAATGTGCTAAAAACCCTGCCACCGGAAGAACTGAAAGCAGGCTTAGCTGAAGTTATTAAATATGGCCTAATTTGGGATGGAAAATTTTTCAGCTATCTAGAGCAGAGGAACAGGGAAATTCTGAACCTAAATAGGGCAGACTTACAGGAAATAATCAAACAGTCCTGCACCATTAAAGCCCAGGTAGTTGCTGTCGACGAACGTGAAACAGGTCTGCGAGCAATCTTAAATCTGGGTCATACCTTCGGTCATGCGCTGGAATCCTTGACTAACTACCGCAAATACCGTCATGGTGAAGCTGTGGCTATTGGGATGTCTTTAGCCTGTCAGGTGGCACTCGAAATGGGTCTCCTGACAAAAGATGAAGTAGGGCAGGTCAATCTCTTAATTGGCAGTTATGGTTTACCTGTGGAAGACCGCGAGGTGCCAGCAAACGATATTATGCAAAGCATGTACCATGACAAAAAAGCTGAGTCCGGCAAGATTAAGTACGTAATTCCCGAAGCTATTGGCAGGGTGCGGATTACCTCTGAAATCCCGGAAAGCACAGTGTTAAAGGTGCTGTCCCATATAGATTAAAAATATGCTATGGGGGTGTTGCAGACGTGTTAGATAAAGGTGACCTTCAGGAAGTGTTAGCCTTAGCTTTAAAAAATGGCGGCGATTTTGCAGACATTTTTATTGAAGAAAAACGTACGGTAGCAGTTGGTTGTGAAGCTAATAAAATCGAACGCATTAACACTGGGATTGATGTCGGGGCAGGGATTCGCGTCATTGCCGGGGAGACCACTGCCTATGGTTATACCAATGACTTAAGCCGGGAGGGCTTGATTGGAGCCGCCCAAGTAGTCAGCCATGTGGCCAAGGGTGCGGACCGCGATGTCAAGATTCAACTAACCCAAATCCAGCCTCAAATCGAATTTGCCATCACAGAACGCCCAGATCAAGTGACAATTGACCAGAAGGTAGAATTAGTTCAGCAGGCTAACAAACAGGTGCGAGCCAGCGATCCTCGGATTAAGCAGGTCACAGTAGGCTATGGTGATGTGATTCAAAAAGTCATCATCGCCAATAGTGAAGGAGAATATGTGGAGGATGAGCGCATCCGGACCAGATTCTTGGTTAATGCTGTGGCTGCTGAGGGGACTACCATCCAAACTGGCTATAATGCAGTTGGGGGAGTTGCTGGTTTTGAACTCTTCCGGGAACATAACCCAGCAGAGGTAGCGAATGAAGCTGCCCGCCGGGCTATTCAGATGCTCCACGCTCAGCCTGCTCCTGCTGGCAAGATGCCTGTGGTGATGGCTGGTGAAGCTGGAGGCACAATGGTCCATGAAGCCTGTGGTCATGGTCTGGAAGCTGATTTGGTGCAAAAACAGCTTTCCGTTTATGCTGGCAAAAAAGGCCAGCAGGTAGCTAGTCCTTTAATAACTGTAATTGATGATGCTACCCTGAAAGGGAAATACGGTTTTTATCGCTTTGATGATGAGGGTACACCTGCGGAAAAATGTCTCTTAATTAAAGATGGCATTTTAACTGATTACCTCTATGACCGTCTGACTGCCCGCAAAGAGGGGCGCAAATCTAATGGGCATGGCCGGAGAGAGTCCTACCAGAATAAGCCCATTCCTAGGATGGGCAATACTTATATTGCTCCTGGGAAAGAAGACCCCGATGCCATTATCAAAGCAGTTGAGAACGGTTTGCTAGTTAAAAAAATGGGTGGCGGTCAAGTAAACACCACCAATGGTGACTTTGTTTTTGATGTCGCTGAGGGATATTTAATCAGAGATGGACAGATCACTACCGCAGTACGGGGAGCAACCCTGTCTGGTAATGGGCCAGCAGTGCTTAATAACATTTCTCGAGTGGGGAAGGATTTAGGTTATACCATTGGCACCTGTGGCAAAGATGGTCAGGGCGCCCCAGTTTCAGATGCCCAGCCAACTATCCTAATCCCCGAAATAGTAGTAGGCGGCACAGTATAGATAATTATTCTTCAGCTCCAGCCTTTTGTGGGCTATAACTATCTGCCAAAAGTGTCAAACTAGAGTAGATAGCAGCTATACCCACAAAAGGAGGAACCAATGATGATGTTGGATCGCAACCTGAAGATCTTGATTGCCGCAGCTGAAGTAGCCCCCTTTGCTAAAACGGGTGGCTTAGCAGATGTAGCAGGTTCATTACCAAAGGCTTTAGCTACCATGGGAAACGACGTGCGGATCGTAATGCCGAAATATAGAATGATTGATACCCAGCAAACCAGGGTAGATTTTCCGGTGGAAATCGGGGGACGTAAGGAAACCGCCATTATCCGAGAGTCTAGCATTGAAGCCCATCTCGGGGATGTCCATAAAGAAGTTCCTATTTACTTCATTGATAATTATCACTATTACGACCGAGAGGGTATTTACTGCCACTGGGATGATGCTGCTAGATATGCTTTTTTCTCCAAAGCCATTCTGGAGATGCTGCCTAAACTGAACTTCCAGCCGGATATCATCCATTTAAACGATTGGCAGACCGGCCCAGTAGCCTTAATGTTAAAGGACCACTATAGCACAGATCCCTTTTATAAAAATATCGCAACCATCTATACAGTACACAATCTACAGTACCAGGGTAATTTCCCCAAGGAGACTCTGAAACTACTAGGTTTGTCTGAACGCTATTTTTCCCCTGAGGGTGTGGAGTTTTTCGGAACCTTTAGCTTTATGAAAACTGGTTTGAAATTTGCCGATATTATTAATACTGTCAGCCGCACCTATGCCCGGGAAATCCAGACACCTCAATATGGGGAACGGATGGATGGGCTGCTCAGGATGCGATCCAGTGACCTACATGGTATCGTGAATGGGATTAACTATCACGAATTTAATCCCAAGACTGATCCAAGAATCTATAAAAACTATAGTTCGGAAAATGCGTTGGCGAAGCAGGAAAATAAGTTTGCCTTGCAAAAGGAAATGGGTTTGCCAGTTAAGGATGTTCCTGTTATCGGCCTAGTATCTAGGTTGGTTGACCAAAAGGGCTTAGACCTAATCAGTGAAATCATCGATCAAATGCTCAGTCAAGACTTGCAGTTTGTGTTACTAGGAGAAGGGGAAGAGCGCTATCAGAATTTCTTCCACACCGTTCAACAGCGTTATCCTAATAAGATGGGTGTCTATATTGGGTATAACGGGATTTTGGCGCAACAGATTTATGCGGGTTCTGATTTTTTCTTGATGCCATCTAAATTTGAACCGTGTGGGCTGGGGCAACTAATCAGCTTGCGCTATGGCACCATTCCGATTGTCCGTGCCACTGGAGGGTTAGCAGACACCATTAATAATTATGATGCTCAGCTCGGAGCAGGAAACGGCTTTGTGTTCACCGAATATAGTAGCATAGTTCTAATGGAGACAATTAATCGGGCGCTTGCCTTGTATCGGCAGGAGCCTCAAAAATGGCAGCAGCTAGTCCAACATGCTTTGGAGTTGGATTTCTCCTGGAATAAGTCAGCAGCAGAGTATTTGGAACTGTACAATATGGCGCTTGGCAAAAAGCATGAGCAGTATCTAGCCATCTAGGAAAAACTGCAATCTGCCATTTAGCAAAAAATACTTATAACTTACCAGCTGACAATGTCAGTTAGCCAGCTATAAGTAAATAGAAATACTAAGGGGGAAGCCAAGTGAGTGAGGAGAACGAAGAAATAACCTATGCGGAGGAAGAAGAAACCCAAGTTGAAGAGTTATTACTAAGTCAATATCCACAGCTAGTTGAAGTCATCAGGAAAGTTAGAAGTGAAACAGAAGAAGAGATTTTCTTTCCGAACCTCGGCAAGGAATACGATGGAATGCAAATACTGCGCTGTCGACGTACCATTGATCCGCTGGTTTATTTAATGGTGCTAGTTGATAATGTAATGTTTTTCGTAATTAATGACATCGAAGAGGACTTGGGTCAGGTTACTAGCCTCTAAGTAAAGAACAGTAAATTAATATATCTCAGTTCCTAAAATAGAAAAGGATATATAAAAAAGCCTGCATATCTGCAGGCTTAAACTTTTTTGGTTGCGGGGGCCGGACTTGAACCAGCGACCTTCGGGTTATGAGCCCGACGAGCTACCAACTGCTCTA
>CAZKEO010000053.1:0-8399 GCA_964551785.1 uncultured Eubacteriales bacterium
ATCCCCTGACTGTATTGTCCTGCATATATTGTTAAATCGTTACTTTTGTCCTATGTTAATTATTTTACAAGATATCTCTATCTCTGTCTACGGTAAATTGTCGACACAATTGTGACAATTTCGACATGGATGACCATTCCTCTTTTTCCTAAAAATGTTAACAAGCGTGCAGTGAGCTTATACTGGCGTATCTGCATGGTTTTACTACCTCTTGAGGAAATCTGACAATTTGATTTGTCGAACCCTGGCACTTATTTAATAACAAAAAAATCCCTGCCGCCATTAATGGCCGACAGAGATGTGTGGGGAGGCAATGCTGTTTATAGGCTAATTCTCCTAGAAGAGGTCTGTAGTTTTCTGGTGGGAGGCCCCAAAAATTTGGGCGGACAGATCAAAGTATTTTTTAGTAGACTTCTGAATAAATTTGTTGTTTTTAATTGTTCCAGCATCCCAGGTAGCATCCATGGTCAACCAGCGGCCGTTAACTTTGGCTTCATTCCAAGCATGGCCATATAAGTTCCCGGCAGTTCCAGCTTGGCCCAGTACTGTTTTAGCTTCGATCCCGGTGGCTCTCAGCAAAGCAGTTACTAGGTTGGCATAATCCCGACATAAGCCCTTCTTGGTCTTTAAGGCTTTTACAGCGCCTTCATTATCATACACTTGATTTAGCTGGTACTTCACTACATCATAAGCGATGTTTTTGCTAACCCAGCCATAAATAGCTTGGGCTTTTTGGTAGTCACCCTTGATACCTTTGGTGATTTCTTGAGCCTTTTGGATAATTTCAGGGTTATCACTTTCGATTCCCCAAGATGGTAGGAGGTATCTCTGGTCTTCGATAGTTTGGTTTTCTAACTCTATTACTGCTAATGCTTCAAACTTAATTAAATCAGGATTCGCATTAGGCTTCACTAGGTTAAAGGTTACTTGGTATGAGCCTTGGCCGAATCTTAAGTATACTTTACCTTCAACTTGGCTATTTTTAACTGGATAGTTATAGTAGACTTCGTTATTATCCTTCACAACCTTGACCAAAACGGCTTGGTAGTTAGCGCCAACTGTTCCTTTGAAGCTGAACTGCTTACCAACTTGGTCATCGGTGGGTAATTCCAGACTAGCAACTTGATTATAATAAGGGGTGTACCAGGTAGGTTCTACAGCTTTAGCGTTGGCAGGCATAGCTGCAAAGATTACAAAAGTTAAACTTGTTATTATTATCATCATGTTTTTAACTAATTTGAAGTCTTTCATGCCTATCCCCCCTTAATGAGAAAACCTGTTTTCCCGGTTGCCGAGAAAACAGGCCAAGTAGGCATGTTATCCTTTTGTTCTTCGGCAACCCGGCTATCTGATATTTCAGACCCGTGGCTTTGCGTCTCCACCTCACGATGGGTTTGCTATTATCGGTAACGATAATTATTAAATTAAAAATGCCTATCCTCGGTTGCGAGAATAGGCAGATGTCAACATAGACATGAGCTAATCATTCTTCGGCAACCCGGCTATCAGGAATCTTCCAGACCCGTGGCTTTGCGTCCTCACCTCACGATGAGTTTGCTATTGTCGGAATTTAGACATTTATGATTACATTTAGTATATTACCCATTTCGTGGAAATGCAAGCTTTTTTTTAATTTTGCTATAAAAAAACGAATATTGAACAAAATACTGCTAGGAGGTGTTTTAAAATGACCATTAAATTAACTAAAAAGGAAACTGCCCTTTTACAAGAGCAAAAAAGCCACGAGGAACTTTGTATCAAAAAATATTCTACTTATGCCAGCCAAGCTCAGGATCCTCAATTAAAACAGTTGTTTACCACTCATGCCTCACACGAGCAGCAACACTTAAATACCGTGAATCAGTTGTTGAATGGGCAGTTACCTAATATGGCCCAACAACAGGGTCAGAAAGCGCAACAGGCTCAACCAAAACAGCAGGCCCCGCAGACTGCTACCCCGAGTTATCAGCAGACAGTAAGCCAAAATGATGCTTACCTTTGTACTGACATGTTAAATACTGAGAAATATATTTCGGGTGTTTATGACACTGCTATTTTCGAATGTGTTGATACTAACATCCGCCAAGCATTAAACCACATCCAAAAAGAAGAGCAACAGCACGGCGAAGATCTGTTCAAGTATCTGCATAGTCATGGTATGTATACCGTGCAATAACTTCCCATGAAGGGCGCACGTGGTGGGTCAGATGAATGTTTGGCTCTGCCGACCAATTTTGATTTGGGGTCGTTGTTGTTTAAGCATGGTTTGTCCGGTCGAGCACCTGTTGCCGGTCCGGTGCTAATAGTTTATGCCGTGTAGCTCTAAGTTTGCTAGGCTAATAAACATCATCCAACCCTGTCGATGCGGCGTCCTGCCGCCGACAGGGCGTGCAAACATCGTGTTTGCACGGGATGAGTTTATTGCCTAGCTTCACTAAGAGCTACAACGGCCTTAAACTAAATCGCACCTAAACCGGAACAGGAACTCGCCCTGTGCATAATTCAGGCATGCTTAAGCAACCTCCTGGGAAAATTGGACTAGGCTAACATTAGTTCCCAAAGACCCATAAGATACGTAGGGTAGCGTGGTTACCTGTATGGCACTTTACGGAGCTTCCATAGCAAATCACTGTGCAGGTTCCGTCGCGAAGGCCACTGTGCCCTAGGGAATGCAGGATGAGAGTTTGGCCGGAGTAGACCTAGCCCTTTAGGTTCAAGAGCCGCTCCAGTACGATGGCTAATTCTGACCTTTTGACAGTTAAATCTGGCTGAAAATACCCGTTTGGTTGGCCAGTTAGCAGACCAGCCTGGGTTGCTGTGGTAATATCGTTTTTGGCCCAGTGGTGATTAATATCTTTGAATTCTACTGCTGTTGCCGTAGTAGTACTGAGCTGCTTTAATGCTAATACTCTGGTCAAGATAGCGGCCATTTCGGCTCTACTTACTTTAGCCTCTGGCTTGAAGTTATTTGCTTGGTCCCCGTTTACGATGCCTTGGTTATGGGCCAGAGTGATTAACTCAGTAGCCCAGTGGCCCTTCATATCAGCAAAGGGCTTATTTGCTGCAGTTGCAGGGCTAGCTTGGTCAGTTGCTTCGGTTTCCTGCCAACCCATGATCCGCACTAATAAAGCTACAAACTCGGCCCTGGTTACTGGTTGCTCTGGTCGAAAGGTGTTATCTGGATGACCAGTTAGGTAGTTTGCTAAAGCAAGGTCCTGGATTGGCCGAAATGCCCAGTACCCCCTGGACACATCCCTAAAAAGTAGCTCCTCCGGTAGTTCGCTTGTCACCGGATCAGCAGTATCGACTGTTAAAATATTAGAGGAGCTGAGCTTGCCACTTTGATCTTTAGCAAGTACTCTAAAGAGCCTGGTGCCTTGCTTCCCATCAGCCACAAAGGTGGCCAGGTAGTTGTCTTGTGCAGTAGCCACTGGATAGGCTAAGGTATCACCTTTTTTGTAATAAATCAAAGTGTATTCAAGGGGGCCTGGACGATCATCCAGCCCTTTGGTCCAGCCAAATACCAAGCGCTTGAGTTTGCCATAACCTTCCTGTACTTCCGTGAGGGCTAAAGTCGGTGCTAGAGGTGCTAGGTTGAGGTTTTTGGTAGAGAACCCAGCAAGACTGCGCCAGTATTCCTCCAAGCCCGCTACTTGGGCAGCAAAAGGTAGTTCCAAATTCTCTTGGGGTGAAAGGTTGTAAATACTACTACTAAAGGTGCCATATTGGCTCTGAAAATCGGCCGACTGCCGGGCTACGGCTGAGCCAAACAGTTGTACATAATCCTCGGCTGCGATTTCTTCTGGCGACCATTCATGGGCATCTTGCTTGCCCACCTGCGGTAGGTTTATGAGACCTCTGACTTTGGCCCAGCGTGTCTCTTGCCAATTATCAAAGGACTTGCCTTCCTTGATCCATAAGTAGTACATGGTGAAGTGGTGTCCATATTCATGTGCAAGCGTTTTAGCCAGTTGATCGACAGTAGTGCAGGTATCACCACCAGTCAGGTCTATGGAGCGACCTTTACTATACGCTCTGTTGCCCTTAAGTCCTGTCCAGGTATACTTGCCGTGGTACAGGCCTGCTACACCTTCCCCATAGGGATAATCCGGAAAAATGTTGACTGTGGAGAGGTAGGCTATTTCCTCACCATGGAAGTTAGCGAGCAATTCCAGATACAACTCTTTCAGCTTCTCCTGGGTATCCCACTGGCTGGAATAGCTGTTAATCCTGACTCCCTGTGGTCCGAGATAAGACATGAGCAGTTGATACTGGCTCTGGACATTCAAATCATCGCTACTAGTTACTGAGGCAGGCATGCTACCAGCAGCAACCAAAGCAGTCAGATTGCTAGTAGGCGAAGCCGGGGCTGGTAGCATACTGGTAGCAGGAGCCGAAGTGTTCGCTACAGCAATTGAGCCTGGCATGATAACTAGGTTCAATATTAGTAGCAGTAACCAACTATGTACTGTTAACCGCCCGCAGAATCCCCGCTTACTCATCTTGCACTCTCCCCTTACAACTTCCCAGAATTTTAGAGATAAAGAAAGCTGGCTCCGCAAGGAAACCAGCTTAAGAGGTGCACCCGCTCAGGTGCTAGCCCCCAATTGATGTGGTTTTGGTATTGATTGTTTGAGTCTGCGGCAGACGTGCCATGACACCCAAGCGATTAGCTCCAATTAAGGTAAGCACTGAGATTCCTAACAGCATCGCCATGCCTTGAGTGGTGGTCAGCTTGTTTAGCAAAACAGCTACCGAAGATAAACCTCCGTGAATCCCATAAATCACCAGCACTGTCTGGCGATGGCTTAAGCCACTTGCCAGGAGGCAGTGATGTAAGTGAGCCTTATCGGCTTGGAAGATTGGTTGCTTGTTTAACAGTCTGCGTACGATGGCAAAGAGGGTGTCTAGAATAGGCACACCTAACACCAGTACTGGGATGAACAGGGAGAATACAGTCGCACTCTTAGCTAGACCCATGATGGCCAAACCGGCCAGCATGTAGCCTAGGAATAGACTACCAGAATCGCCCATGAAAATCTTCGCAGGGTTAAAGTTGTAGCGCATAAAACCAAGAATCGCGCCAACTAAGATGAAAGCAATCAGTGAAATAGTTGGATCACTCTGGAAGGCTACTAAGCCTAGGGTGGCGGCGGCAATCGCAGAAATACCAGCTGCCAGACCATCCAAACCATCAATTAAGTTAACGGCATTAGTAATTCCCACAATCCAAAAGATGGTTACCGGAATACTCATCCAACCTAACGCAATCATATCTGGACCAAACGGATTGGTAAGGTTTTCGACCCTTACTCCTGATCCAATCAAGATCAGTGCTGCCACCAGCTGTCCGCCTAGCTTTACTTTTGGGGAAATTTCGATAATATCATCGACAATCCCAAGTGTTAGTATCAGGGCACCTCCTAAGAGGAGACCCATGAACTGGCTATTCAACGGAAGTGCTATCAATGCTGGGATGGCGAAGGCAGTAAAAATCGCCAACCCGCCCATTCTGGGCATTACCCGGGCATGTACTTTGCGGGCATTAGGTTGATCAATAGCTCCGACTTTAAAGGCTAATTTGATTACGGCAGGAGTAATTACTAAGGAAAGCAGCAAAGCAATTACTGCATATTTTGTTAGCTCGAACATAACTGTCTATCTCCTCCCAACTAGAGCAAACTAAGGTGTCTCTTGCCCAATTGCAAACATGATTTCGCCTGCACAGACTAGTTTCCCATCAATGGTAACTTTGCCGGTGGCTTTGCCGATGTTTGCTTTAATCTTTAGCATTTCTACTTCTATTAATAGTTGATCACCGGGAAATACCTGCTTACGAAAACGCAGTTTATCTATTCCTGCAAAAAGAGCGAGCTTACCTTGGTACTCAGGCTTGCTTAAAATTGCTACTGCTCCTACTTGAGCCATAGCTTCAACTAATAGCACCCCAGGCATGACCGGATAACCCGGAAAATGTCCTTGAAAAAAGGGTTCGTTGACAGTTACATTTTTTAAGCCAAGTGCTCTTTTGCCTTCTTCTACTTCCAAAATTCTGTCCACCAACAGAAAAGGATATCGGTGGGGAAGTATTTTTTGAATTTCTACTATATCCATTTTATTATCAACCTTCCTCAGTATACGTCTTAGTTATCTTTTTTTCAAGACAACATGCTGCCTAAATAGTCCTTAATTGCATACTAATTGTTTATATTCTACGTTCAGAACAGATTTCCTTCACAGCAAGCTGTTTTGTTTAAAATATCGCCGTTTTTAACACTTTCCATAAAAAAACTGGCAGTATGAGCATCCTGCCAAGCCGGGAAGGTTGCTTTAGTAGGCGGTAAAACCATTCTAAACCCAGTTTGCAGAAAATTTCAGGAGCCCTTTGGACTCGTCCGGCGTAGACATCCAGACTACCACCTACCCCGATTGCTACCCTGACTGGCAAGCGCTCGCGGTGGTCCCAGACCCACTTTTCTTGTTTACCCATGCCAAGAGCTACTAAAAGGATATCCGGTTGCTTGGCGGCAATATCTTGGAGGATGGGTTCGCTATCTTGAAAATAGCCGTGCTGTGTGCCGGCAATCTTTAGGCCTGGATACTTTGCAAGCAGGTTGGTAGCCGCTTCTTGGGCTACACCGGGAGCAGCGCCTAACAAGTAAAAACTCCAACCCCTGTGCAGAGCCAGTTGGAACAGGCCAGTGCTGAGGTCAATCCCTGTCACTCGCTCTGGTAACGACTGGCCTAGGATTTTGGCTCCGATTACCAAACCGATTCCATCAGCAGTGACTAGGTCTGCTTGTTCCAGGATTCCTGCAAATTCTTGGTCCTGCTTAGCCAACATTACAATTTCCGGATTGGCTGTGACAATTAGGTGGAGGCGCTCCTCGCTGAGAAAAGCCTCCACCTTTTGCAGTGCCGTTTTAAGGGTCAATCTATTAATAGCTATGCCAAGGATGCTTACCTCAGCACACTCCGGGCTGTTGCCCTGCATAATAATCTTCACCTCAGTTTAGCGATTTAGGTTAAGTCTGGGGTACAACTTCGACATTAGTTGTGGGGGCATTGCCAGGCCCAATTCCGTTATCAGGACCACTGGGAGTCCCAGCACCTGGTGTTTGCGCACCTGGTTGGTTACCTGAGCCAGTTCCTGGATTAGCATTACTGCCTCCGTCGGTTCCGCTGGGTGTACCACTATTGGGCTGCTCAGGGACTGGGGTAACCGGAGTAGTTCCGTCCCCAGGTACTGGAGTGGTTGTCCCGTCAGGTTCGGTTTGACCGCTATTTTGACCAGGGTCGGTGGTTGGTTCCGGCTGGCTGGGTGCTTGAGGATCTGCCGGCTTTTCGGTGGTCTCCTTGGGATTAGTAGTCTGCGCTTGGCTGGGTTTAACCTTAATGTCAGCTTTAGCAGTTCTATCGGTTTTGCCAACTGTGATATCTGGGCCGGCTATTGGATCTGACTCCACACCATTTAACATGTTGTTTAGAACCATCCGAGCCTGCACTTCATCTACTTTCCAGTAGCTACCGTGGTTGTTATAAAACTGGCCAGGCAGAGTCTGGGAAACAATTTGCATGTTTTCCATGTTTTTGGCTAAACCAGCGAGCTTTAGCATGCCAGACAAATCAAGGTCTGTTTCCACAGCTTTGTTAATCTGCGGAATCAATTCAGGCAGTTTTAACATTGTCTTAGGTTGTAAGAGCTCTTTGGCTACTGCCTTCAGCATTTTTTGCTGGCGCTGAGTTCTACTAATATCACCCAGAGCATCGTGACGATAACGCGAGTAGTCCAAAGCAGTTTTACCAGTTAGTAACTGCACACCTTTTTTCAGGTCAATGTTAGTGCCATCTGTAGGGTCTCGGTAACGCATATTTTTTTCTACATCAATGGTGACCCCACCTAAGGTATCAATAATGTCCCGGAAGCCATCAAAGTTCGTTTTTATATAATGGTCAATTTTGATGTCTAATAAACCTTCGACTGTTTGTTTAGTTAACTCTGGGCCACCAATCACGTTAGCACTGTTGATTTTGTCCTCGCCGTGCCCAGGTAGGCTGACTAAGCTATCACGTGGGACAGAGATTAAGGCTGCCTTTTTACTATAGGGCTCAATACTGGCCACAATAATACTGTCAGTCCGGGCATCCTTTTCACCTGGCCGGGCATCTGTCCCTAACAGCAGGAGGTTAATTCTCTCCCCAGGCTGGTAGGTTGCTGCAGTGCTAAAGGGATTTGACCCTGGAAGAGGAATTTCACCTGTTATGAAATAGGCCATCGCCTCGTACCCCGCTATAAAAGAGACCATCAAAATAGACAGCAAGGCAGTTAGCCTAAGCCAGTTAATGCGTTTTCGTTTAATATTTACTTCCATTTAGTAAATTCACCCTTCCTAAATAAG
>CAZKEO010000054.1:0-8387 GCA_964551785.1 uncultured Eubacteriales bacterium
AAAAGATAACTTCCTTGTGAGTTACCCACCTTCTTAAATAGAGAAATGGGAGTCTCCATGTCGACCAAAATCTCCTGACAAACAGGAACTACGTGATATTCTTTACTATACTGCCGATATTCTGCTAAACTCGGAAATAGCATTTTTATCCTCCTCCAAGCTACTGATGGTATGAAATGAACGCAAAGAAACCAGTACTCAAATGAGGACTGGTCTAACCGTACTGCCGGCGCCTAGTCTCATCTCAGCTCATCTCATCTCAACTCATCTCTTCTCATCAATATTAAATTATCATAACTATATGTGACGCATTAAAAAACTATACTACTCTAACTCAACTATTCTTAAAGTAACTTTAACATAGACTAAACTGACTGTCAATAGGATTTGGTATACCTTAGCTAAGGTATATTTCTTCCATTTTCGGGGAGGATTATGCTTATGTGTGTCGAAAAAGATGGATGAAAAAGATAAATATTGTTTACAGGAAGGAGTTCTACTATGCTTCGCAAACTACTAGGTCTGACTTTAATCTTAGCGTTTTTAGTTACCGTTTGTACCAAAACCACCCAGGAGGTACCAGCGAAAAAGGCACCTGAACAAAGAACAATCAAACTAGGTGTGCTTCCCATAGAAGACAATCTACCATTATATCTTGCAGAAAACCAAGCCTTGTTTACTAAAGAGGGTGTAAAAGTAACGCTAATCCCCTTTGACAGTGCTAGAGAACGGGATGTAGCCATGCAGGCTGGTCAGATTGATGGAGAAATCGCTGACCTAGTGGCAGTCGCTCTGCTCAAAAAGGGTGGGACTGCAGTTCGAGTGGCCAGTATTGGTTTAGGTGCCAAACCCAGTGAAGGCCGATTTGCCTTATTAGCTGCAACTAAGGGCAACGTCCAAACTATCGCTGACCTTAAAAATACTCCGGTTGCTATTTCCGAAAATAGCATTATCGAATATGTCACCGACAGTTTACTGCTTAGTGGCGGGCTAAAACAGGCAGAGATTAAGAAAGTAGCTATCCCAAGCATCCCCGCCCGCATGGAAGCCTTATCAAGTGGACAAGTAGAAGCTGCGGTACTTCCTGACCCACTAGCAAGTTTAGCTGAAAAAAACGGAGCGCGCTTAATTGCAGACGATACCAAAATTAATCTCTCTCAAACTGTTTTGCTCTTTAGCCAACAAGTTATCGATGAAAACAAAAGTGATGTCCAAAAAGTGGTCGCTGTTTATGGTAAGGCAGGACAAGAGTTAACTACTAACCCTGCTAAATATCGTGCTTTGTTAATTGAAAAAGCCAGAATTCCAGCTCCTATTAAAGACACTTACCAGTCACCCTCCTTCTCGGCACTACGGGTGCCTACTGCTGAAGAGGTAGCTAAAGTAATTGACTGGATGACCAGCAAGAAATTCTTGGAAAAACCTTATACCTATGAAGAAATTGTTGATTCCAGTCTACTAAAATAATGAAGGGTAACGACCGGATGATTGATGTAAACAACGTTTCCTTAATATATCAGCAGGAAAAAGCTACTATTCAGGCCTTAGAGGGTATTAACTTACATATCAAACCGGGCGAAAGCTGTGTTTGTATCGGCCCCTCAGGCTGTGGTAAAAGCTCCTTGCTCTTCCTGATTGCAGGCCTACGACAACCTACTACCGGTAAGGTTTTAGTTGGTGGCTCGAGCATGAAAGCACCGCGGGCACAGACAGCCCTTATCCTGCAGGACTATGGTTTATTTCCTTGGAAAACTGTTTGGGATAATACCAGCTTAGGTTTAAAAATCAGGGGGTTGACAGCTCGCGAGCAAGCGGCTGTCATCAACCCTATTTTGTTGAGCTTGGGTCTTGCTGATCACAAACATCATTACCCAGCCCAATTAAGTGGTGGCCAGCGCCAAAGAGTTGCTGTGGCAAGAGCTTTAGCGCTTAATCCCGATCTGCTATTGATGGATGAGCCCTTTTCCTCAATTGATGCTCTCACTAGGGAAAACTTGCAGGAAACCATTATTGAGATTTGGAAGCAAACCCAAATGACTCTGCTCACCGTTACCCATAGCATTGAAGAAGCAGTCTTCTTAGGACAAAAAATCGTGATCTGCTCACCCCGCCCAGCTAAAATTGTAGCAATGGTCGAAAATCCTCAAGCCGGTGAAAGAGCTTTTCGGGACAAACCAGATTTTTATCAAAAATGTGCAGAGGTTCGGCATCTTCTGGAAGAGGTAACCAAATGTTAAAGAAAACTTTACAGCAATTAATTGAATATTTTCTAGCTATCATCTTCCTAGGACTCGTCTGGCATCTCCTGGCAGTTTGGGTTAATAAACCAATCTTGCCGACACCCTTGCTAGCTTGGCAAAAGTTTTTACTCCTGTGGCAACAGTCCTTATGGCAACATTTCTTAGTCAGTTCCTGGCGGGTTTTAGCAAGTCTGTTGATCTCGATGCTTACCGCTGTCCCTTTGGGACTTTTTTTAGGACGTGCAGCCAGAGTTGATCGGTTTCTAGCCCCCATCTTATATATCTTATATCCCATTCCGAAAAGTGTTTTTTTACCGCTGATTATCGTGTTTTTAGGACTTGGTGATACTCCTAAGATTTTTTTAATTAGTATTATCCTCTTTTTTCAAATTTTAGTAGCAGCTCGGGATGCTGCCAAAGGTGTCCCTCAACAAAGCCTCTATTCCATGCAATCCCTGGGGGCAAACCAGTGGCAAATTTATCGTCATGTGATTTGGCCAAGCAGTTTGCCCAAAGTGTTAACCTCGCTTCGGATTAGCATCGGAACAGCAATTGCCGTCTTGTTTTTAGCTGAGAGCTTTGCCTCTGAAACAGGTTTGGGGTATTTAATTATGTCTGCTTGGGGACGTCAGGAACCAGGAGAAATGTTTGCAGCTATCATGGGGATGGCCCTCTTGGGCTTTGCCTCCTATATCTTAGTAGACCTCTTGGAAAAAACCTGGTGTCGTTGGCAGCACCTCTAAATTACTATAGATATGGATAGCAACTTATAATTTTTCCTGACAAAGGCAGATATTTGCCTTTATTGACGTTAAGGAAATTTTGCGTTGCCCTTTGTTTTTCTTGCTCACTAAATAAGGTAGCCAATCATATCATAGAGTAGAATATTGGTTATTTGAGGTGAGCAAAATGTTTAACAACCCCTATGAATCGTCAAGACACATCCAAGATTCTTGGTCTGGTTGGACGGTCATGCCTGGTGGAGGTCGTACCCAGGATAAACCCGAATTAATTGAGTTCGATGATAAGCTCTTTACCTTTGTGCGCGGCCTTAATAATGGGATCTGGGTCCAAAGCCTCCAACCTTACACCACCACACCTTTTAGTGGTTGGAGTGAAATCCCAGGCGGCGGCCGGACTTTGAGCGGTCCCGGAGCAGCTATTTACCGCAGACGGCTCTATCTGGTTGTTCGGGGTTTAAATGATGGCATCTGGATTAACTCCATGGATGATGATGGAGATTGGCGCGGTTGGTCCGAAATCCCTGGAGGTGGCAGAACCCCAAGCGCTCCTGAGGCCGTTTCTTATATGGGCTACTTATACGTTTTCGTGCGGGGAACAGATAACAAGATTTACTTCAACCGCATGGATCGTAATGGCTCGTGGTCAGGTTGGCGGGAAGTACCTGGTGGTGGTTTAACCCTTTCTGGTCCTGGAGCTGTAGTCTATCAGGGGTTCCTCTATCTGTTTGTGCGCGGAACAGATGACCACATTTACGTAAATATCCTATCGCCTCTCGGTACTTGGAGTGGTTGGCGGGAAGTTCCGGGTGGTGGTCTCACCCCTAGTGAGCCTGATGCGATTGTCTTCCGTGGAGATCTCTATCTCTATGTACGAGGCACTGATAACGGCATCTATCAGAACATCTTGGACCGCACAAACTGGAGTGGTTGGCGGGAAATTCCTGGTCAAGGTCGCACCCCATCTGGACCTGCTGCAGAAAACTTCCGCGGCACTATCTGGTTGGTTGTTCGTGGCACAGATGATCAAATATATTTTGATGTTAAAAACTATTAAGCACTGCTCAGAAGGGCACAGCGAAACGAATGTTTCGTTGTGCCCTTTTTACATAGTTATTGCTGTAGCTAACAGGATTTTTTGCTAATTGTGTGGAATGATTTACTATAGTGTAGGGGAAAGGTGCCATGGCCTCCACTCGAACCTCCTGCCCCTTCCAAAGAAGAGCTGCTGCTTACCGAAATTAGGGATATCCTAAAAAACAAATATGCTAGCTAAAAAGGAGACATCACATGCTTGACATTTTAATCTATATTTTAATCGGGGTTTCTGCCGGTATTTTGAGTGGCTTGTTTGGTATTGGCGGCGGAATTATAATCATTCCTGCCCTAATGTTTTTTAAAGGATTTCCACAGCTAAAAGCGCAAGGTACCTCCCTCGCTATTATGCTGCCACCAGTTGGATTATTGGCTTTTCTGAATTACTATAAAAAAGGTAATGTTGATATCATCGCTGGGCTAACCATCTGTATTACCCTCTTTATAGGAGCCAAATATGGTGCCCAACTCGCTAACAATCTACCTGTTGAATTATTGAAAAAACTGTTTGGAGTTTTCCTGATGTTAGTGGGCATTAAAATGCTGCTAGGCAAATAGTTAAACTGGTTGATTCACCGGTTGATTGACTTTCTTAGCAAATTGCGGATACATTCTTTCAATACATTCCGGACAAAGGCCATGAGTAAACTCTACCTCTGAATGTTCCTGGATATATTTTTCGACTTGATTCCAATAACCAGCATCATCACGGATTTTTTTACAAGCTGCACACATCGGCAAAAGGCCTTGTAGTTCTGTTACATTAGAAACATCTTCTAAGATTATCACCGCTAACTGCTTACCCTTGTATTCAATTGGCGCTGCACTAATCAGAAAGATCAGAGTAACGATTTGATAATTTGTTCGCATGATATCGAGTTTACCCTTTGTGCGACTAATCTTATTCCCACTGATTGCCCCTAAGGCAGTTTGACGCACCATGCACTGCTGACACCCAGGTGCATGCCCACAGCCTTGAGCATCAACTTTGGAATTAATACAGGTAAATAACTCGCCAATTTTCTTTAAATTAGCTTCCCCCTGTAATCCCAGCGTAGTTCTAGTGGCATCATTTAGCGCATAAACTGTCCCTCCTGCATCCGCTACCAAGGCCATTACTGGCAATGCCTCAAAGAGTACTTTAAAAAACGTATTTTCTATCATTAATTGCTGCATTTTTAATCACCTCTATGTAATATAATTACTACATTATACCATATTCTACAATTAACGTCATATGTTAGTTGTTGTATATCTGTGTTGACTAAGGGAAACCTATATTATCAACTTTTAGGAGGTTACCTATGAGACGAATATTTAGCATATATCTAGTTATTACTTATGTTTTACTTAGTCTGCTGGCAACCGCCTGCAATTCAACAACTCCCCCACCAAATCAGACTAACCAGGGTACCAAAGTACCTCCCAAGGAAATACCTAAGCCACCCCAAGAAAAACCCGTTCCTTCTCAAGAGAAGCCTGCTTTAACACTAGGGGACTATTTCCCATTGATTACAGGTTATAGTTGGGAATACGCTGGTGAAGGTAATGAATATGCCGCTTTTAATCGTAAAGTAATGTTTAAGCAAGGTAAACTGGCCCAAATTAAAGAAGATAATGGCGGAACGGTGAGTGCTTCGGTTTTTGAAACCAGCGCAGAGGCTATCACCCGGATTTTCTTCCAGGCTGAAGAATATGGCGAAACAAACCATCTCAATAGCAAACCCAACCAAAACCTAGTAATATTAAAAACACCTCTCCAGGTTGGTACCAAGTGGACCCAAAAAACTGAAACTAGGGAGATTGTAGATCTCAATGCCACTGTTACCACCCCTGCTGGATCTTTTGATAAATGTCTCAAAGTCAAGATTACCCACCAGGACTCGATTATTAATGAGTACTTTAAAGTAGGTGTGGGGATGGTTAAACAGGAGTTCATTTCCGGTGAAGCCCGAGTTACCTCAAGTCTTAAAAAATTTACCAAGCCTTAAATGATTCTTATGATATAATTTAAGGACGTGGGAAATCCCACGTCCTTTGGTATGAACCTTGAACTAAATACAGAGGTGAGTGTAATGAAAAAACTAACCTATCTGTTACTATTACTATATCTTTTAATAATTACAAGCTGTTCCAATGCACCAAAATTGTTTCAAATCAAAATCAATCATATCACGCCAGAAATAGAACAACAGCAGCAGGTTACCCAGTATCCCAGGCTCCTGCTTGGACGAGATCAAGATGGTGATGGGCTTGATGACTTGGAAGACATCCTCCAAGGGGCAAAGGCTGAAGCCAAACGCCAACCCCAATATCTAAATGCTTATTATGATGGAGGATATCCACCTGCCAGCGAAGGTGTCTGTACTGATGTGATCTGGCGGGCTTTTCAAGATGCCGGTTACAACCTGAAGGTTCAGATCGATCAAGATATCAAAGATAATCTACATGACTACCCTCGAGTAAATGGCCACCCAGAACCCAATATCGATTTTAGAAGAGTCCCCAATTTGGTTGCTTTCCTCAAACGTCATGCGACCTCGTTGACTCCCGAAATCATCCCCAACAATTTGGATAATCTGAAACAATGGCAAGGTGGAGATATTGTTGTCTATGGCGCTCCTTTGTGGCATATTGGGATTATTTCTGATCAAAGAAGATCTGATGGTATCCCGCTTTTAATTCACAATGGTGGACCCTATGCCATGGAAAATGATATGCTGTTAGACTGGCCTAGTCCCCGCTTATTTCACTTCCGTTTTCCCAAACTGTAATTAGGTATTATTTTTTCGCGAAGACATTTATACGCCTAAAAGTTTCAAAACAAGTGCCATCTGGTTGATGGGTCCTTGCAAGCATATTTTCAACAACAGTATCCCGGAAGGATGCTCTTACTGTTTCAGGGATAACCGTTAAAAACGGTACGATTGATGGTTGGTCAATCCACTTAACCATAGCTTCCGCATTAGGGAAATAGCGATCGGCAACTTCTGGGCCTACCACTACCTCCTGAAAGCCTGCTTCTATGACAAGTTTCTCGTATTCCTGAACAGCAGGAGTTGTTCATTCCTAGATTTTATAATATATTATAATTAGAATCTATTAGGTTGCGAGGTGAACATTGTGCAAGATATCTTTATGTGATTTCTGAAGCACGCATTCGGGAAGCAATCAAAAAAGGTGAATTTAACGACCTCCCTGGTTTCGGAAAGCCCCTAGTAATGCAAGACTTATCTTTTTTGCCACCAGAATTAAGAGTCGCATATATAATTCTTAAGAATGCCGGCTTCCTTGATATCGATAGTCAGGAAAATGCTAGACCTCTTCCCCCTCAAACGACTGAGGAGTTTGCTTTCTCGAAGGCCAACCAAGAACACTCCAAGGAAAGTTTGGATGAGAAAGCTTTTAGGTACAATGTAATGATGGAAAGCAGAAGAAGGTTTTAAGCTTGCAATCAAAGCCTACAAAAGCTTGCCCAAAAGATTATTGATACTATTCTTCGTGTTTCGAGTATTTGTTTAAACATTTGGTACATCCAAGATAATCATCCCATAATGAACTCACATGAATGATTACTTCTGATTCATTATCTAACATCAAGACATCTGCTATTGCTATTTTATCAATTTTACAACCATTTTCACTGGTATCTTCATGATCTAAATCATGAATCTGTCCGGTGCTTTGATCTACTAAGTATTGCTTACCGTCATACGGCGACTCATATCGTCTTGTCATCTAATCATCTCCAAAATTAAATAATATCTGGTGAATAACCAGTTGCCAAAATAAGAAACCAAACATAACATTCAACTTATGTTTGGTTTTTTCTATTCTAATACTACCTATCTCGCCTTGCAGTGTCAACATTAGTCACAAACATAAATAGCACCCAAATACCTCATACTATCTCTCAGGGGGTGTTACTGATGTCTGAACTTAATAAGTTAATGAGTGATATAGAAGAACTAAGAGCGAATTTAATTAAGATTTTCGAACAAAAAAAGACCGATCTTCAGGACCAAGACGTAATTTCAGCCAGCGAAATCTTAGATGCTGCCATTGTCAAATATAACGAATTACTAAAAAAGAAGCTCAAGGCTAGTGAGTAGTTAAGGGCTTCATATTTTGTTACTGAAAATTCGTAACCGATAACCATTCATGGCTGTTTCCGCCAGTTTGTCCATCAACTGATAGTTAGCATAAGCCCCTACAACTGCTCCGATGCCAGGCATTAATTGTAGCATTTTGGCTAAAACAATGTAATCTCGATACTCTTGTTGAAAGGCCCGCCAGTCGAAATTGGTGATGT
>CAZKEO010000055.1:0-7273 GCA_964551785.1 uncultured Eubacteriales bacterium
TAACTTCCGCATGACCCTTAAAAACGGAACTTACTTTTTCATTTAACGGCAGAAATATTTCTGCCGTTACTTTTGATTAGTTTAACTAGACCCACCAACTCCTCCACCGGTACGACTTGATCTTCCTTAAGGGGTGATTGTCCGATTTCCATTTCAATCACTTCTTGATTCAACAGGCTTCTAATCGAGCGGATTCGCTGGTCTGAGCCCAAAAGGATAACTACATCAAAGTTTCGAAGTTCAGTTAACAGGCCGACAATTTTGTTAAGCAGTTCTGGCCCATCAAGACTCTGCACGAAATCCCAGCGTTCTTCCTCAGTGAGTAAAAAAATAAATTCTACGCCTTCAGTACGTAGTGCTCTGGCGAGTTCAGTCTTATTGGCGACCGGAAAGCCCAAGACTGCAATCCGTTCTCCTTTATGGATTTCACCAACTGTTTCCAGTCTGGAAATTAAGCTACGGTCGATTCCAAGTCGGCGTGCTACCTCTAATTGAGATAAACCTAAGGCCCTGAGATTTAGGATTTTCTCCGTAATGGCCACTATTTTGCGGAGACTAACAATCTTTTCTCCAATCCGAAAGATTTCCAAATACACTCACCTCCCGCAAGCAGTTTTAAGCTGTGCACAATTTGTGTTCAGTAAGAAGATATCCAGAGAATGGCATTGTTATACATCGAAGAAAAAAAGTAAGATTGGTCTATCCAGTAGCGTGCAAAAACAGCTCGAGAATTCTGGGCAAAAAAAACCGGACACCTATGGTGTCCAGCCTGTCGTATGTTTTCGGAAACAAAAAAGAGACTAGGTTCTCCCAGCCTCTTTAGGTTAGATAGATGCTATAGTTTTCTAAAAGTTCCTGCATTTCTATTACTGTTTGGGTCTTCATGATTTTTTCCCTGACTTTGGCAGCCTCTCGTAGACCTTTGATATACCAGGTAGCGTGTTTCCGCATTTCTCGGACGGCTACCCAGTCGCCTTTTTCCTCAGCTAACATGTGGAGGTGGCGAATAGCTGTCCTGATTTTTTCTTGCGGACCTGGTGCTGTTAGCAATTCACCAGTAGCGAGATAGTGTATCGTCTCTCGGAAAATCCAAGGGTTACCGAAGGAAGCCCTGCCAATCATTACCGCATCACAGCCGGTTTCTTCCAGCATTCGCTTTGCCGCCTGAGGACTGTTAATATCTCCGTTGCCGATCACTGGAATTTGGACAGCTTGTTTAACTTGGCGAATGATTTCCCAATCCGACTGCCCAGCATAAAACTGGCCTCTGCTCCGCCCATGGATGGCGACAGCTTTGGCCCCTTTCGCTTCAGCAATTCTGGCAAGCTCTACTGCATTAATATTAGCCTCATCCCAGCCCTTGCGCATTTTGACCGTAACCGGTACATGCACACTACGGACTACAGCCTCAATAATTTCACCAGCAAGGGGTAAGTCGCGCATTAAGGCACAACCCTCATTGTTCTTGCAGATCTTCTGGGCCGGACAGCCCATGTTGATATCGATAACCGAAGCACCAGCAGCTTCTACCAAAAGCGCTGCTGCAGCCATGATTTCAGGCTTGGACCCAAAGATTTGGACACTAATTGGAGGGGTTTCGCCACTGATATCTAACATCACTTTGGTCCGAACGTTATGATGCACAAGCGCCATATCACTAATCATCTCTGTATAAACCAGGCTGCAACCTGCTTCCTTAGCTAAAATGCGAAAGGGCTTATCAGTAACCCCTGCCATTGGTGCGGCAATGACGGGATTGTCCAGGGCTACATTGCCAATTTGCATGTGATAACACCTCCGGTGTTAGTTCTGAATCTGTTCAGCTTTGGCAATAAAATATTCCTTATTGCGAAGAAAAATGAACCTTAACCCTTCTAGTGTCAAAAATGGGTCGACCTTATCAATGGTGCGAGATTCCTCACTCATTAATCTGGCTAAACCACCAGTGGCTACTACAAAGGCTTCTGTGCCTAGCTCTTGTTTCATCCGGGAAACAATTTCATCGACTTGGCCGATAAAACCATAAATAATTCCGGCCTGCATACTACTAACAGTATTTTTACAGATTACAGACTTGGTTTTAACCAACTCTATTCTCGGCAATTTAGCTGCTCTAGTGACCAAAGCTTCAGAAGAAATCCCAATTCCCGGAGCAATTGCTCCACCTAAGTATTCCCCTTGTCTGGAGACGGCACAAAAAGTAGTCGCTGTCCCAAAATCCACAATAATTAAGGGTCCTCCGTAAAGTTCATAACCAGCAATCGCGTTAACAATTCGGTCGGCCCCTACTTCTTTGGGATTATCATATTTGATAGCCATCCCAGTTTTAACACCGGGACCTACAATCAAGGGATAAATACCAAAATAACGAATGGACATGTGCTCAAGTGTGGGCATGAGGGGAGGTACTACCGAGGAAATGACTACCGCCTGCACACTCTCCTTGTCAATCTTACCATGTTCAAACAGGTTACTAATCAACATCCCGTATTCATCTGAGGTCTTATTCTTATCAGTGCTAATCCGCCAATGCCTAATCAGTTCATCCCCGGCATAGACACCCAGTACAATATTCGTATTTCCGACGTCAAATACCAAGATCATAGGTTACCTTCTTTCCCGGCTAGAGCCAAGCGATTACTTACACCTTTAGCGATTATGGCTGCTATACCAAGTTTAATTAAGTCAAACCCAATAAAAGGTATTAAAGCAACTTCAATGACTTTTAGCGGAGACAGCGTTTTGCCCCAATAAAAATTGGCCATGGCGTATAAATAAGGCATTCCAATTAGGTAGATAACTACCAGTCCTGCTAACATCGCTGCTACAATCCGCGGTATGGAGTACTGTTTCCCTGGTGGCAAAATGGTTCCGATCGTGTAGGCGCCCCCGATAAAGCCCAATAAAAAGCCAAAGGTCGGTTGCAAAATATATTTAAAACTTCCAAACGGCGCGGCAGCAAAAACAGGCAGACCAACCAACCCTAAGAGAATGTACACTACCATACTCATCGCTGCAGTTCGGGCACCAAGCAACGCCCCTGACAAAAAAACTATCAGTGGAAGCAGACTAAAGGGTACCATCACTACTCCACCAATTCTGACAATAATTGCTGCTACACAGGCTATTGCTGCAAATAAAGCTGCTAAAACTAAATCACGTGTTTTCATTAATAGTATGACCCCTTCATGCTACGTACTGAAATATCTCCGGACAACACTTTTACTGCCTCACCATTTTGGAGCCGAAGCAGTAATGCACCCTGTTCATCTATATCCAGGGCTGTCCCTAAGTAAAGCTCACTGGCATCTTCTACTTGCACTTCTTGCCCCAAGGTCACCGAAGCTTCGCGCCAGTCTGTTAAAACTAGCTCGAATTGTCCGCAGTTCAATTGTAAATAGGCTAACTCTAATTCTTGCAGGAGTGCTTGGAGCAATGCTGTCCTATCCACTAGTTGTCCACTGACCTGTAGAAGCGAGCTAGCCCTGTCTTGTAGCTCTAACGAGAATTTACCCAAGGGAATATTTACATTGATACCAATCCCTATTACAAGGTATTGGATACCTCCTTGAATGGTACTCATTTCGAGCAGAATGCCGGCTAGTTTTTTACCTTCATAAACAATATCATTGGGCCATTTAATGCCAACTTGTAGTCCACACACCCGATTAATCGCCTTCACAACCGCGACTGCTGCCAGCAAGGTTAACTTTGAAGCCTCGCTAGGTTTAAGCTGAGGTCGTAATACCACAGACATCCAGAGGCCCTGTCCGGCTGGAGAGGTCCAGCTACGTCCTCGGCGGCCTTTTCCACCAGTCTGGGTATCAGCTACAATCACTGTCCCTTCGACCGCTCCTTGGCTGGCCAAAGTTTTAGCTAATTCATTTGTAGAAGTTGTAGTCTGATAGAAAACTAGGTTTTGAGCAACTAATTTGGTATCCAATCCTTCCAGAATGCTTTCCCGAAGAAAATTTTCCGGCATTTCAGCTTTCATAGCTATCCCCTTAAGTCTTTACTCCAGAGTTGGTCTTAGGCCTGATTAAGTTTAATTTCACCAACATCGAGACTAATATCGAGAGCTTTGATCGAATGCGTTAAGGCACCCATCGAAATTAAGTCTACCCCAATTTTAGCTATTTCTAAGAGCATATCTTCAGTTATGCCTCCTGAGGCTTCCACCAAGGCTAGGCCATTAACCATTTTTACTGCTTCCCGCATTGTTTCTAGCTCCATATTATCTAACATAATAATATCAGCCTTAGCTTCCAGTGCTTCTTGGACACCCTTGAGGTCTTCGACCTCTATTTCAATTTTCATAGTGTGGGGAACTTTTTTGCGGGCAATGGCGATCGCTTTTTTGATGCCACCAGCAACTTTAATATGATTATCTTTAATTAAGACAGCATCATACAAACCAAAGCGATGATTTTGCCCGCCCCCAACGCGCACGGCGTATTTTTCTAAAACCCGTAGCCCCGGCGTGGTTTTTCTGGTATCTACAATCGAGGTATTATAATAGGTTAGTTGCTCGACTAAGGCAGCCGTCTTGGTGGCAATTCCGGACAAGCGTTGGATTAAATTAAGCGCAACCCTTTCCCCTGTCAGGATACTGCGAGCCGGACCCGCTAATTCCGCTAAGATATCCCCAGCTTGCACTCGGTCACCATCCTGCTTTTTAAGAGTAAAAACCACACTGGGATCGAGGATGGCAAACACTTGAGCAGCTATTGGTAGACCTGCCATCACCCCACTGCCTTTGGCATAAATATAGGCATGTGTTGTGGCTTCTGGAGGAATAATACTATTGGTGGTAACATCCCCAGAACCAATATCTTCAGCTAAAGCTCTTTTGACCAGGTCAATGTATTGTAGTTGATGTAATTCCATCTTATCACCTCTGTTTTACCGATTTAGGACGATATGGCGACACCATAAATCATCCTCACGGGATGCATAATCAATTCGATAATGTCCGCCCCGGCTTTCGGTTCGCACCAAGGCAGCTTTGGCCATCAAGTGGCCTAGGTTTAACATGTTGATGGTCTCTAGTCCAACCACAGCGGTATTGCTATGGTGATTTAGGTGATCCCAACTACTGAAAAATTTTAGCGCTCCTTGTAGTCCCTCTCCTGACCGAACAATGCCAACATTCTCCCACATGATTTCTTGAATTGCTTGGCGTAACCATGCAGTATCAATTTGAGCAGGTTCCTTCAGTTGGGTGGAGGAGATTGCTCCAAAGTCTAAACTGGGCATGGGAGCTTTTACCATATCTTTGCTCCAGCGAATTATGCGGTCCCCAAAGACCAGTCCGTCCAAGAGGGAATTACTGGCTAGCCGATTGGCGCCGTGGACAGCCTGACAGGCTACTTCTCCACAGGCATGTAAGCCGACGATATTGGTTTCACCATGATAGCCAGTACGTACACCACCCATCATGTAGTGAGCAGAAGGTGTAACTGGGACAGGATCTTTGGCTATATCTAACCCATATTTCTTACATTTCGCAGAAATATTAGGGAATCTTTTTCTAACTTTTTCAGCATCCAAGTGCGAAAGATCGAGGTAGACTCGATTGGTTTGAGTTTTAGTCATTTGATCTTTAATAGCTCTGGCTACCACATCTCTGGGGGCTAGTTCGGCCAATTTATGATAACCAGGCATAAAGCGTTCGCCAGACTCGTTCCGCAAAAATGCTCCTTCACCACGTACAGCTTCCGAAATTAAAAAAGGTGGAACTCCCTCAATAGATAAGGCGGTAGGATGGAATTGCATAAATTCTAAATCCATCAGTTCAGCGCCAGCCCGGTACGCGATGGCAATTCCATCACCCGTAGCCACTTCTGGATTGGTAGTGTTTTTATACAACTGCCCTGTGCCACCAGTAGCTAAGATTACTACCTTAGCTAGATAGGCTACCAGTTTGCCTGTTCCATCAAGGGCTAAGGCGCCGATACATCTGCCTTTGTCTGTTAATAAATCCACTACAAAATGATCTTCTCTAATATGTACTAATTCTTCTTGGCGGACTTTTCTGACCAAAGTATTATGTATTTCTCCGCCTGTCGCGTCTCCATGGGCATGTAGGATGCGGCGTCTGCTGTGGTTACCTTCTCTGGTGAGAGCAATCGTGTCACCCTCCCGGTCAAAATTTGTCCCCATCTCTAAGAGTTCCATTACCCTGTCCGGACCCTCATTAACTAAAATATCGACAGCCTGCAAGTCACAAAGTCCTGCTCCAGCTTCTACCGTGTCCTCATAATGAAGGTCTGGTGAATCCTCTTCTGCGATTGCCGCAGCAATGCCTCCCTGGGCATGCTCAGTGTTACTATCTGCAAGTTTCCGTTTAGTTAAAAGGGTAACTTGTCCATACTGGCTCGCCTTCAGCGCACTGTACAGACCAGCTATGCCGCTCCCAATTATTAGATAATCTGTTTTTTCAAAAGGGAGATCCCCAAGGGCGAAATTAAGCGTATATCTTCCAACCACTGGCACAATCCTCCTGCTCAGATGATTGCCAGCATCTTTTCCAGAGATGCAATGGCTTTTTCCCGAATTTCTTTGGGAACAGTAACACTGGGCCGCATTTCCTCCAAGCACCATTTTACTTTCTCAAGCGTAGTGGCTTTCATGTTGGGGCAGACCAGCTTATTAGTCACCAAGTGAAATTCCTTGCCTGGGCAGGTTTTGTGCAATTGGTGCAATATTCCTGCTTCGGTACCGATAATAAACTCCTGTGCCTCACTTTTTTGGGCATAGTTAATAATCCCTGTTGTACTGAACACACCGTCAGCCATGGCGACGATCTCGGGCCGACATTCGGGGTGTACCAACAAAGGAGCATTAGGATGTAAGCTTCGTGCTTTTTTGACATCTTCGACTGTAACACGGTCATGAGTATTGCAATAGCCTTCCCAAGGAATGATTTGACGGCCTGTCTGCAGACCTACCCAATGACCCAAGTTTTGATCAGGCACAAATAAAATCGGCTTATCAGGCGGAAGTGACATGACCACCTTCACGGCATTTGAGGATGTGCAACAAATATCGCTTTCTGCTTTTACCTCAGCCGAGGAATTCACGTAACAGACCACAATGGCCTCCGGGTGTTGGCGTTTTTTGGCCTGTAGCGCCCCCGCGGTAACCATAGCAGCCATGGGACAACGCGCTCTTTCGTCCGGAAGACGGACAACTTATTCGGGGGAGAAGACGGCTGCCCTTTCGGCAAAAAACGCGACACCACAACAACCAACAACTTCCTCATCCGTAGCCC
>CAZKEO010000055.1:7283-8378 GCA_964551785.1 uncultured Eubacteriales bacterium
TTAATCATATCCCCCATCGGACAACCTTCTTTTTCTTCCGCTAACAGCACTATTTTTTCTGGAGATAAAATGGCTGCACTTTCCGCCATAAAATGCACTCCACAAAAAACAATTACTTCTGCATCAGTAGTTGCTGCTTTTTGAGCCAACATCAAGGAATCACCAAAAAAATCTGCCACATCCTGGATTTCTGGGCGCTGATACAGATGAGCTAGGATGATTGCCTTCTTTTCTTGCTTAAGTCTGGCAATATCAGCACTCAACTGATCAAACTCTTCCTTTGCGATGGTATATCCCATGGATTTCAGCTCCTTATTATGTCCGTTAGAAGGTTTACTAATCAACCTAATTCTATCCACTAACTAGGAATTTTGTCAAGTTGTATGCAGAATATTCGACCTTTGTATGGTCAATTCCTGCTTATCGAATGTCCCCATGCACTTCTTTGTTTGCGGTTTCTTCAATTTTATTATTTTCATCTACAAAAACTATTTTAGGTTTGAGGGTGCGAGCTTCTTCATCACTCACTAAGGCATACGAAATAATGATAACTGTATCACCCGGCTGGACCAACCGGGCAGCAGCACCATTTAAGCAAATCACCCCAGAGCCTGGTTCTCCTTCAATGACATAAGTTTCTAAACGAGCTCCGTTATTATTATTAACTATCTGAACTTTCTCATTCGGCAAAATATCTGCTGCTTCCATCAGTTCAGAATCGATTGTGATACTGCCTACATAATTGAGATTTGCCTCTGTAACTGTAGCTCGGTGAATCTTGGATTTAAATATTGTCCGAAACATGATTATTTAACACCTACTTTTGTAATATTTTTCGAAACACAAATTCTCATATGATAGGAATCACACTATCGATTGATAGGGATTACAACATTATCAATTAGCCTTGTTTTCCCAAACCTGACTGCCAGTGCTATCAAGACCTCGCCTGCTAACTGCTCTTGGAATTCCAAATTAGTTGTAGCAACTACTTCCACATAGTCAATCTGGGCTAAGGCTTCTGTCTCAATGGTTTGGACCACCAACGCTTTGATGGCAGAGCCACTACTTTCCCCAGCCTGGATAGCTTCACGC
>CAZKEO010000056.1:0-8345 GCA_964551785.1 uncultured Eubacteriales bacterium
TAGCTTCGGAGTAGCTGGTGGGACCTTTTTTTCGGTAATAGGCAAACTAGGTTCCTTGGCAGTGTTATCAAATTTTGACACTGCAGTTGGGCTGACCGCTGGAAGTGATTGATTTTCCAACGCAACTTGTGATGTTACAGGTTTTATTATTGGATATATTAGAAATAGAGTTACTGTTAATAAAGTAGTAATAATCGCAATTGCCTTTAAACCTGTTGACATACTAGTTGTTAACTCAGTTGCACCAGCGGAGGAAAGACTAGAGGTAATCGCGATGCCAGTGCCAATTCCACTTGGCGAAGAATCCTCTTCAGACGTAGTACCCCGGTTACCCAGCATAGCACCAATGTCAGAAGAAATCTGTGAAGAGTGTTGCAAAAACTCTTGAGCTTTTTTCACAAGCTCTTGGTAATGCGAAGAATCCTCATAAGTGCTATCTTCAGCTACGGAGGATCCTTTAGAATCAGGCAAAAAATCAGCATTGGGTACGAGGAATTGCTTTTGCCAATGGAAAATGCAACTTTGAGCATTCAGGGGGTCAATCAACAAAAGCACTTGGTGAGGTTCCTGGAAGTAGGCTTTCTGGATGCCATAGTCTTGGTCACCTGGTATCAGCGGTTTTCCCGGACATGTATGAAACCAACCAAGAATAGTGAGATTGGGATATGTAATGCCTTTTAAGCGATAAATTTCCCGCCAAATTTGGTGGTCGAAATGGAGTTCCTTTAGAAAGGATTCCTTATGGGCTGCTTTGATTACACCGGAGATGATTATTTGAGAGCCATCAGCCAAAGGACTTACTTTTCCTAAGAGAATGCCACCCATCACTTGCTGTCTGTTTTCTAGGGTATATTCCTCAATAAGCTGTTGGGCATTAGGTTGTAAAACAATTTGGATATCTTTCATGCATTTCACCCTTTTTCTGACAATATTCATTTGTTATTCGCTATTTTTCGAATGATTTCCTGCTGAAAGCATTAAAATTGTAAAATTTGCGCAATATGTTAGAGGAGAGGTGAGTGGTTTTTGGAACAGCAACGCTATTTTCAACCAGTAAGTTTAATTCGGTTTACCTTAGGACCATTAAATATTGATTATCCCTGGGATGTTTACCGGTTATATTTGTCCCACTATGCCCCCAAGTACATTAAACAAATCACAGCTAAATGGGAAGGCGGGAGGGAACTTACTGACCGGGATTATTATCAATTAATTAAAAAACTTTTTGCTAATCCAGATAAAGGCCGAAATCTCCCTGAGCTAGCTGACTTGGCGACAATATGTGGAGTTGAATACTCAGATTGTCACTTAAAAATTAGAGAGGATGCTCGCCAAGAAGCGGAGAATAAAACTTTGCGGTTTTGCCTCGAGCAAATACTTTCACCTTATAGCAAACCTGTTCTAGAAGAATATTTCCCGCAGGAGGATATTTATCTGGGGAATTGGACTGAACAAATTAATGATGCTAGGGTAGAACTGGAACAGTCCATTAAAATTGCCTATATTTTCACCTTATATAATTATCTTTGGGCTCCTGAAACTCAAAATAATTACGGGTACTTTCTGGAGTATTTTCGAAAGGAATTTGCAAAAAGAATCAGCTTTATTAAGCAGATGTGGGAAAATCGACGACCAGATGAGGGATTAGAGTATATCCCGATTTTTGAAGATTTCCGCAATCTAAACCCAGAAAAAGGGGCCTTTATGGCTCAAATGATCTCCCGCATTCTCAAGAGTCAAAACCTCCAGCCAGGCGAGAAAAAAATCATCGAAGAGGCTTTAATTAAGCATGCTAAAGCAGTCTTAAATTGTCGTGATGAGCAAGCAAATCAACTAAAGAATTCGCTATTGACCCCAGTTGTATCCGAGATTGTTAGTCTTAATAAATCTCAAGAATTCTTGCGAGCAGCCCAAATTTGTTTAGAACACCAATTATTTAACTCAGCCTTAAACCGATGTTATTATGCTATGTTAAGGTCTGCTCGAGCTATCTTAGTTAACTTTGGTTACTTTAAACCTTGGAAGAGCGTAAATTTGACACCAATTGAATCACATGAAGAAGTAATAGCTGCCTTTCATAAGCTTTTAGTTGAAGAAAAAGCTTTATTTAGTAATGAACAATTTGCTTTTATCCGTAAGGTTCTGCAAAAGCGTTTAGTGGCGGATTACTCGGATTTAGAGATTAAAGCAGGCGAAGCTCGCCAAATATTTAAGCAAGCCCAAAACTTTGTAGCCAGAGTAGAAGAAATTATCGCAGCAGACATTAGGTAAATAATGGTGTGGTAGGCAGGTAATAGTAGCTTGGTGTCGAAATATTTAACAAATGATCTCGACAAGGGAGTGAACTGCTTGACTGACTTAACTGACGAGGATCTTAGAGAAATAGTTGTTAAACTCTCTGATAAAGTTGAAAACTTAGAACAGCAAGTTCAAGCACAGAATATTAGGCTCCAACTTTTAGAAAACTCAACAGCTCAGGTGAGCACTATTCCTAAGACTTCAACACCTGCGATTCCGGTAAGGCCAATCAGCCGAAAGGAACCAGTCCGCAAAACCAGTTTACCCAGTTGGAACGACGAACAGCTGGAATCCAGAATTGGTGGGACTTGGTTAAACCGCATAGGCGTGATCGCTTTTGTGCTGGGCATGGCTTTCTTTTTAAAGTATGCCTTTGAAAATAACTGGATTGGCCCTGCTGGTCGGGTTGCTCTGGGTATTTTAATTGGGGTAGCCTTGCTGACAGGTGGGGAGCTAGCTCAAAAGAAGCTGTATGATAAGTTTGCTCAAGGTATAACCGGTGGAGGGATTGCCATCCTCTATATCTCAATATTTGCGGCTTATTCTTTCTATCAACTAGTCCCACAACTCGCTGCGTTTGCGCTAATGGTGCTGGTGACCTCTACAGCAGTGCTTTTAGCAGTTAGGTATAATGCTATGGCAATTGCGGTCTTAGCTGTGCTGGGAGGGTTTTTAACCCCCTTTCTGCTCAGTACGGGAAAAGTTAATGTTGTTGGTTTATTTACCTACATCGCCATTCTAGATTTAGGTATCCTTGGGACAGCGTATTTCAAGAACTGGCGCCCACTTAATTATCTTAGTTATACCTTAACACAAGCTGTGATTATAGCTTGGTTATTTCATCCCAGTTCACAGGTTGTCTGGACTCAGCAGTTAATCTTAACGATCTTCTTCATAATCTTTGCCTTACTATCCTTCGTATATAATATCTTGCATAGAAGTAAGACTCAGCCCGCAGACTTGTTGCTGATTTTACTCAATGCAGGTCTCTATTATTTCCTTAGTTATCAGAATCTGGAGCCCAAATATCACGCCTTTTTAGGATTCTTTGCTCTCTTCATGGCCTTGATATATTTTAGCTTAGGTTTTTTGACCTTGCGGATCAATCGAGAGGATCAAAACCTAACCCTTACTTTCCTAGGGGTTTCACTAATCTTTCTTACTGTTGCTATCCCGATTCAATTGACAGGCCACTGGATTACCGTGGGCTGGGCCGTAGAAGGTGCTGTACTCATCTGGCTGGGCTTTAAAACAGAAAATCTTAATACCAGATATGGTGCCTGGCTGATTCTAGCTTTGGTTGGGTTCAGGCTATTAGGCTATGATACCAGCTATGACTGGAACAATTACTATTTATATTCTAGGGAAGCTAAAGCTTTAGCTCCGTATCTGCCTTTTTGGAATGCTAAAACCTTAACCTTCTTTGTTAGTATTTTGGCCTTCTTTGGTAGCTCCTATCTCTACGCCCAATATAAAGTAAAGCTAGCGGAAACAGAAACCAAAGCCATGACAGTTTTCGCTGTAACAGCTAACCTGTTAGTTCTTTGGCTACTATCTACAGAAATAGCAAATTATTTTGATTATCAAATTCTAGTTGCTAATTACCAAAGTGGAGTTCAATCCTGGGATAATGAAGAGGCTAAACAACTCACCCTCTCAGCAGTCTGGACGTTTTATTCCATCTTGTTAATCAGTATCGGCTTTATCAAAAAACATAAACCGACTAGGTTCTTTGCAATAATCCTATTTGGCTTAACCATCTTAAAGGTATTCCTCTATGACTTATCCCGCTTAGATACAATTTATCGCATTCTATCCTTCATAATTTTAGGTGTTATCCTGATGCTCGTTTCCTTCTTATATCAGAAATACAAGGAACAAATTACGGAGTTTATTGATTAATAATGTAATGGCAAGAGGTGATGTTTTTTTGCTGAAAAGAATCAGGAGCTTAATCTTTGCATTGCTTATTTTAACCTGCTTTGAGCAGATGTTAGTTCTAGCGGTTGCCCAGGCTGACTATTCCCCTGAACGGTATCAGTACCGTAAACAAATTCTAGTTCAGCCTTCTGGACAAAAATATTTACAAATAGAGCTGGATGGCGAAACTTATAATCATTCAGCAGTTGGGGGATTGGCTGATTTACGCATAGCGCAGAGTGCGGGTTTGGAAGTACCTTACTATTTGTACACAGTAGCAAAACTCAATGAAGCCAAAAATTATCCTGTGATTATCTTAAATAATTCTTATGTACCAGGTGAGTACAGCAGTTTCATTTTGGACTTCGGGGTAGGTAGGCAAGCTAATAATCGAGTTGAACTAGAAACACCGGCAACTAATTTTCTCCGAAGAGTAGAAATTGAAGGAACTGATGACTTAAGAGCAGCCTGGAATAAACTCGCAACAAGTGATCATATTTTTGACTTTCAGGGTAGTAGAAGTACGGCCATCAATTATAGTGAAAACAACTACCGTTATTTAAGAGTAAAAATTGTTAATAAAAGCGAAGTGCCACTGGAAGTTACGGGAGCCAAGGCTTATTATCAAGTTCAGCAACAAGTAGCTGAAAATAAACTAACCCCCAAGTTAAACTCCCGAGTTGAGGATAAGGAAAAAAAGGCAACTATTCTGCTGTATGATTTAACTTACGCTAATTTTCCCACCCACCGGCTTGAGCTAGCGGTACAGGACGAAAACTTTAATCGAGAAGTTAGCCTTGAGAGCAGTAATGATCAGGTTAACTGGGAACCATCCTTGCACAGTTCTGTGATATATTCCTACCGGGTTGACAATCAAATTGGACAACAATTAGCAACCGAATACCCTGAGATTACCAAGCGCTACTTAAAGGTGATAATTCATAACCAAGACAACCAGCCCCTTAAGTTAACGGACATAGTAGCATATAGTATGCCGAGAAAACTTGTATTTCCATATCAGGCAGGACAACAGTATTTTCTCTATTACGGTAATCCCAAAGCACAACTACCTAGTTATGATCTAAAGCAAATTGCAAGCTATCTAGATAAAACTGCTATCCCATTTGTAAAACTGAGCCCCGAAGTAGCCAATCCGACTTACCAGCAGGAGGCACAACCGTGGAGTGAAGAAAATCAATGGGTGCTCTGGTTGGTGTTAAGTCTCTTAGTGGTTGTGTTAGGAACTGCAATATTTAAGACCATTAAAAAGCTCAGCCCCGAATAGTCAATTATAGTTAATAAACGACAAATATTGTTCATTGACAAACCATACCCTAGTAGCTAAAATTAAACTATATATTGTAACGAATTAGAAAGGTGCTGTGCACTAAATGAATTTTTGGACATCATTTTTTGGACTTGCAGTAGCTTTTATAATTAACCTGCCAATGGGATACTGGAGATCAATTACCCGGAAATTTTCTAAATCCTGGTTTTTAGCTGTTCACCTGTCCGTACCTTTCATAATTATAATGCGCTTAGAATTAGGTTTGGGTTATGCCTTTATACCTTTCTTTATAACGGCCGCGGTGGCTGGTCAACTGACCGGTGGAAAGTGGTTTTATAAAGTTGGGGAAATATTTAATATTGGTAATAGCGGAATTTAAGCTAGAGAATTGAAAAGCACGCAATCATTGCTTGCTAATAATACGTATGAAAAGAGATCTTGGTTAGCCAAGAATCTCTTTTTTTATTAGAGGTAAAATGCAGTGGTGTGTCGAATTAATTACCTAATATTTTGCCAAAGAAGGGGTGACTATCATGTTTAAGTTACCGAGACTTCTTCATGAAACAAAAGGTCAGGCCGCAACAGAATATGGAATCATTATTGCTGTAATCGCAATGTCTGCCATTAGTTTGTTTCTACTCTTCAGCGGAAAATTACAAAATATCTTTGAAGTTATTAAAAACACTATCGTAGGCGTTTAACGAAAATAACTTTGAATTTCCCAGATAGTTGAGGTGACAAAGTACTTGGGTATTGATTATATGATTACTAGGTCCTGTCCAGCTAAAGAGACTCTGGGGGACTATTTTCTTGTGTTAGTCAAAAAAAGGGCTCGTATTAGCTATTTAGAGCAATTTAAAAAGAACAATCCTAGTTTTAACGAACATACTGTGTTTGAGGAAATCGAGGAAACCTCACTAGGTATCAGTCGCCGTCTTACCAGCATGTCGCTGATGCGAGAGGAATTAACCCCACTTACGGAATGGCAACAGGATTGTGAAGAGTGTGGTGCTAATTTCACTTATCACCCTGGTGGTTGTTGGTTTTATCTACCTTATCCAATTCCAGAGATGATTGAAAAGCTACTAATTGTCGTGGTACAAGGCTTAGTAGAAGATGATAAGAACCATAAAGCGGCAGAGTTCATCCAAGAACTCCCTCAGGTTAATCCTGAACTAGGAATTATTAATGGCTGGCGCAATAATGGCCTCACAGAATTAAAAATACCCCTAAGTTTTAATTGGGGAATGTTCTTTCGCAAGCGGACCATTACTACTGACCAAGTGCTAGACACAATTTTTAATAGGAATCTAGTTGAAGGAGAACAATTAAGTAGGCTGACTGTTTTTCTGGAGTATTTCCAACGTTGTACCACGGCAGGCTTACAAAAAGCTACGGTCGATAATCAGAATATAGCTGAAATGTCTGAGTTTATGCGAAATAATTTACAGCCCTACTGGCAGTTTATTAAAGCCTGTCAAATTGCAGATGAACTGGCTGAGGGTATTTTTATCATCCCATAAGTTTCCTATTAATGGTGAGGGGGACATCGGTTGGTTACCGTAAGAAGTGCAATACAAGTAGGGGTTAAAATGGTTCGTAAACACAAAAAAATCTTGCTGATTCCCCTGGTTTGGGAGCTAACCAGGGCCTTATTACTATATTTTGGCTATACGCTGGGTACACCTTGGCCGCTAGAGAACAAGTTCTTTCTGCGTTTTGCGGTACCTGCAAGCTGGCCCACCATCGATCAAATCTTACCTGTCCCGGTCTTAAGTCCTGACTTCACTTTTCTACTACAGGGTCGCTTAAAGGGGATGGAAGGTTGGTTTTTGGGAGCTGTCTTACTCTATGCCCTGCTGGATTCACTCGCAAGAGGTTGGTTTTTAATCATCTTAAAAGATGTTTTTTCAGGTAAAGGAGTGCATTTTATAGTAGCCTTCGGACGCTCCTGGGCATATTTGAATCAATTTCTGATCCTGAGATTACTAATGTTAGTAGTTATGCTCGGATTGGCTGAACTTGCTAAAACCTTTTCGACTATTCCACCTGGCCTTTGGGACATGCTGTTAGCATGCTTAGGAATTCTGCTAACCTTTGTAGATTTAGTGATTATCTTTGGTAATATTACGATGCCGACCGCGTTAGGGAAGGGCATAGGTCTCTTGGCTAGCATTGGCCCACCAGCTATTGGTTTATTAGTGTGGGGCTCAATTATCAATGCGACCTTATCGATACCCTTAAATTACACTGTGGCCTTTTTCCCGGCCTTTATGCTAGCAATTGCGATATTCACGATAGCTGGGGTAATCCTATCAGTAGGCTTAATGTATATCTTTACCACCAGTCTGCTGACCTATCAAGAAAAATAACTTTACCCGCAACAGCTGTTAACCATAATAACATTATGTAAACAAAGAAGAGGATATTATGAATATACTTGCCATTGAAAACTTAACTAAAAGTTATGGGATGAAAATACTCTTTGAAAACTTGGCGCTGGGAGTTGCCGATACTGACAAAATTGGCCTGATTGGTGTCAATGGTACCGGTAAAACCACTCTGTTAAAAATTATTGCTGGAGCTGAGCAACCAGATCAAGGCAAGATTACCTTAGGTAATCTCATCAAAGTAGAGTATCTTTCGCAAAATCCAGTTTTCAGCGAAGATGTGACAGTGCTGGAACAAATCTTTAAAGGTAGCTCTCCTGTCATGCAATTGTTACGAGCATATGAGACTACCTTAGAAAAGCTTAACAAAAATCCTGCGGACCCCCAATTGCAAGCCCAGCTCCTCGTGTTAAGTCAGCAAATGGATGCCGAGGGTGCCTGGCAAATAG
>CAZKEO010000057.1:0-8294 GCA_964551785.1 uncultured Eubacteriales bacterium
GTTGGTGGTGAATTAATCCTTGAAAACCGTGTTTTTCTAATTAAGCATGTGCCTTTTAAAAAAGGAAACCGGTTGGCCAGCCACATTATCCTGCTTCGCGATGTCACAGAACTGCGCAACAAGGAAAAAGAATTAATGGTTAAAGCAACTGTGATTAAAGAAATTCACCACAGGGTCAAAAACAATCTGCAGACCGTAGCCAGCCTGTTAAGATTACAAATGCGGCGTTCTAAATCTGAATCAGTTAAGAAATCCTTTGCCAGTAGTATCAATCGGATTTCTAGTATTGCCCTGATTCATGAAGCGTTAGCGGTCGGGGAAATCCATGCTATTGACCTGATACCTTTGTTTCAGAAAGTTGCTAGGCTTTCCATTCAAGCTACTGTTGATCATGGGGATTTGGTCACTGTTAATATCTCTGGGCCATCGGTTCAGCTTCCTTCTGAAATGGCTACCGGGACAGCCATGGTGCTGAATGAATTACTGCAAAATGCGCTGGAGCACGGCTTCGGATATGGTAACAGTGGGATTGTTGAGATTGTGATCCAGTTGCAGGGCCAGGAGCTGACCATCACCTTTACCGATAATGGCAGCGGGCTGCCCCCCGATTTCTCCCTGCCGAATAGTGCCGGTCTGGGCTTATCCATAGTAGACAGCATTGTCAGGGAAAAGCTGGGAGGGACCATCATCCACTTTGCTGGCTCTGTATCGGCAGAGCAAGCCTTTTCCCAGGGCACAACTATCAAGCTTTGTTTTCCATTACCCGAGGAGGGATGTTATGCATAATTTGAAGGTCATGGTGGCTGACGATGAACCGATTATTCGGATGGACCTGAAAGAAATTTTGCAGGAAGCCGGGCTGCAAATCGTCGGGGAAGCCAGAAATGGGTTGCAGGCACTGGAAATGGCCCGCCGCATTAGGCCAGACTTGGTCATTATGGATATCAAGATGCCCAAAATGGATGGCCTGAAGTCAGCTAAACTGATTGCCGGCGAAAAAATTGCTCCTGTTTTTCTGTTATCTGCATATTGTCAGGAAGAGTTCGTACGGGAGGCCTGCCAAAATGGGGTGATCGGTTATTTAGTCAAGCCGGTGGAATCTAAAAATTTTGTAGTCAATCTCAAAATGGCCTACAGCACCTATTGTGAATTAAACCAGTTAAAAACTCAGGTTGCTCAATTAAAAGAAGATATGAAGACCCGCAAGTTAGTGGAGGCGGCCAAAGGTTTAATTGTAGCAAGAGATGGCTTGACGGAAAAAGAAGCCCTGCAGAAAATGCAGCAACTGAGTATGGCTAAGAGTGCGCCAATCAGATTTATTGCCCAAAAAGTTATTACGGCTTACGCCGGGGAAAAATAGCATAAATAGCATTAAGCTAAAGGCGATGAGGTCCTTCAAAATACCGTGCTAAACGGTGTGCTGGGGGATCTTTGTTTTTTTGAGAGGAGGTGAAGATCGATGGGTATGGTTATCGGGGTAATTTTAATTGGAATTGCTTTAGCAGTTGGAGTGGGAATTATGGTTGTGGCCAACCAGAGCGTCAAAAATTTCAGGGAAGATCAGTATGTTCATTATGCATCAAACAAGTAAACAGGAATTAGCTAGGGAGGTAAATTTATGTCACATAACAGTACAGAAAATAAGCAAATTCAAAAAGATGCTACAGATCTGCATTCATTTGGTTATGCCCAGCAGTTATTGCGGGAAATGGGGGGGTTCTCCAACTTTGCCATCTCTTTTTCGATTATTTCAATTTTAACCGGGGCAGTCACTTTGTACGGGTATGGCTTTGGCATGGGCGGTCCGGCAGTAAGTGGGATTGGCTGGCCCTTGGTAACCATCTTTACGCTCTTAATAGCTGCCGGAATGGCAGAACTATCCTCTGCTATTCCGACCTCAGGAGCCTTATACCACTGGTCGACAATTCTGGGAGGGTCCGGGTGGGGATGGTTCACTGCTTGGTTTAACATGATTGGCCAATTTGCGATTACAGCCGGGATTGATTTTGGGGCTGCTCAATTTCTAGCTCCTTTACTGGGGATCAAGGAGGATTGGACCCATTTCCTCATTTTATATGCCGCAATCTTACTTAGCCATGGTTTACTCAACCACTTCGGAATCAAGCTTGTGGCTCGTTTAAACGATTTTAGTGCCACCTACCATATCATTGGAGTTTCAGCCTTAGTAATTGCGCTACTGGTTTTTGGACCGAAACATGATGTTAGTTATGTTTTTCAAACTGGCTTTACTACCAGTAAGTTCCCTTACTGGTGGGCTTTTCTCTTAGGTCTTCTACAGGCCCAATGGACTTTTACCGGTTATGATGCTTCTGCTCACACTACTGAAGAGACTATTAATCCACGAGTTAAAGCTGCCTGGGGTGTGTACCTGTCAGTTTTGGTTTCTGCAGTTTTCGGTTATTTAATGTTATTTGTAATTACCAGTACCATTGGTGATGCCCAGCAGGTTGCCGGTGCTACGAACCCCTTTATCTATGTAGTTGAACAATCCTTAGGCGGTCTGGCCGGCCGGGCAACACTTTGGATGGTAACTCTAGCCATGTGGTTTTGTGGTCTAGCCTCCATTACTTCAAATTCCCGGATGATTTTTGCTTTTGCTAGAGATGGGGGTATGCCCCTGTCAGGTACTTGGGCTAAAATCAGTAAGACTTTTCGGACACCTGCTCCCGCCATCTGGTTATCTGTAATAGTAGCATTTTTGATGGCATTATACAGCGGGGCCTACTCGGTTATCGTTTCCATCAGTACGATTGGCCTATATATTTCCTATGGGATTCCGCTGTTCCTGAAATTACGGGCCCAGTTTAGAGGTGAGTGGACTGCCCGTAACAATGGCCCCTGGAATTTAGGGAAATGGAGTAAAGCGGCTAATACCATTGGTCTGCTTTGGATACTCTTTATCACCGTGCTCTTTGTGGCACCGCCCAATGAGTTGACTGGCTACACCTTTGCCGGAGTAACTGCTATTTTGGTAGTCTACTACTTGGTTAGTGTCCGGAGCTGGTTTAAAGGACCAAGTTTCCGCATAGACAGCGAAAAGATCTCAGCTTTGGAACATGAGTTGGAAGCCTAAAGTTATCTCTTAGTTGAAACGAGGTTTGGAAGGATGAAACTTAAAACAACAATCATCGGGCAAACATACGGCTTTCGGAGTATTAAAGAGGTGTTGGCTAAAGCCAATGAAGAAAAATCAGGGGATATTTTGGCCGGTATCGCTGCAATTTCCGCTGCAGAGAGAATTGCTGCCAAATCTGTACTAAGCCAGCTGACCTTAAATGAGCTGAGAAATAACCCGGTGGTGCCCTATGAGCAGGATGCGGTGACCAAACTGATTGATGATCATTTAGACCGGGATATTTTTGCTTCAGTCCAAAACTGGACGGTAGCGGAACTGCGGGAATACATTCTTGCTGAGCAAACCTTGGGCCCGGATTTAGTACGCTTAAGCAGAGGCTTAACTGGTGAAATGGTGGCTGCGGTAACCAAACTCATGTCCAATCTGGATTTGATTTTAGGGGCTGGTAAAATTAAAATTCAGGCTGTTGCTAACACCACTATTGGGCTGCCGGGGACCTTGGCCTCCCGGTTGCAGCCCAATCACCCGACAGACAGCGTGGCAGGCATCTTGGCTTCGGCTAAAGAAGGGTTGGCTTTTGGCGTGGGGGATGCAGTGATTGGCATTAACCCGGTGGAGGATAGTGTGGATAACCTTGCCCGCATTTTAGAAGCCCTGCATGAATTTAAAGCTTATTGGCAAATTCCGACGCAATGCTGTGTGTTAGCCCATGTCACTACTCAGATGGAGGCTCTGCAAAGGGGTGTACCCTGTGACTTGGTTTTTCAGAGTTTGGCCGGTACGGAGTATGGCAACCACAGTTTTGGGATTACGATCCCCCTCCTAGAAGAAGCCACTGAGTTAGCTCAAAGGAAGTGTACTTCAACCGGTGAAAATCAGATGTACTTTGAAACCGGGCAGGGGTCGGAACTCTCCTCTCAAGGGCATCACGAAGCAGACCAGGTGACCTTGGAAGCTAGGTGCTATGGTTTAGCCCGGCATTTTAAGCCGTTTTTGGTCAACACTGTAGTTGGTTTCATCGGACCGGAATACTTGTACGACGGCAAACAAGTAATCAGAGCTGGGTTGGAAGACCATTTTATGGGGAAGTTGACCGGCTTACCTATGGGTGTTGATGCCTGTTATACCAACCACATGAAGGCTGACCAGAATGATATTGAAAATCTGGCCGTACTTTTGTCTGCTGCTGGGGTGAACTATTTTATGGGTATACCCATGGGTGATGATGTCATGTTAAATTACCAGTGCACCAGTTATCACGATATAGCTTCCTTGCGGGAAGCCTTAAATCTGAAGCCACTGCCCTTATTCGCAAAATGGCTGGAGAAAATGGGCATTTTAGAAAATGGTCGCTTAACCCCCTGGGCCGGGGACCCTTCAATTTTCCAGCGTCAGCTTAGGAGGACTAGCTATGGACAGTCAACATAATATTCCGGAACCTCGGAACATTACCTTCCTAAATCAGCTGCTCAAGGCAACTCCGGCCAGAATTGGGGTATGGCGGTCGGGGGTAAGGCCCTTGACCTCTGACCTGCTGAAGTTTCTGGCTGACCATGCTGCGGCTCAGGATGCCGTGAACGGAACAGTCTCGGAAGAATTGTTAGCAAGCTTTGGTTTGCCGGTCTTGCAAACACTAGTTAGCACGAAGGATGAATATTTGACCAGACCGGACTTGGGGCGAAAGCTATCTTTAGCTGGCAAGGAACAGCTCCGGCAGAGCTCTAGCGGAAACTGTCAGGTGCAGCTCATTGTTAGTGATGGTTTAAGCGCTCAGGCTATTGAGGCCAATCTGGCAGATTTTCTGCCTGCTTTTCAGCAAGGACTTGACTATTACGGGATTAGCAGCTATGCTCCTGCCTTTGTGAAATTTGGTCGGGTACGGCTCTTGGAAGATGTAGCCGCAGTAGTTGCTGCTGAGGTTTTGGTTATCCTGATTGGAGAACGGCCAGGGTTGGCAACTGCTCAAAGCATGAGTGCCTACCTAGTCTACAAGCCAACTGCCCAAACGGTCGATGCTGACTATTTGGTACTGTCCAACATTCACAGTGGAGGTACTCCCTCCATGGAGGCAGCTGCCCAATTAGCCCGGACAGTAGAGCAGGTAATCCAGGCTAAGTCAGGTGGTATTGCCCTCAAACAATTGCTAGCTAAGGAAGAAGAGCGAAATGAAGCAAAATGATCAATCCTGTCATCTTACCTCTGTAGGCATTGATATAGGTACTACCACCACTCAGGTGATTTTCAGCCGTTTACAGATTGCGAACACGCTACCAACTCAAATTTCCCCCCGGCTAGAAATCACCAACCGTCAAATCTTATCCCGGGGGGAAATTCACTTCACGCCGTTACTTGATCCCTCGACTATTGATGCCGAGGGGGTCAAGGCTATTGTTGATCTGGAATTCCGGCGGGCCGGCCTGCAAAAAACCGATATCGATACCGGAGCGATAATTATTACCGGGCAAAGTGTTAAGAAGAATAACGCTCAGGAAGTCGCCCATAGGTTAGCAGAGGTCAGTGGGGATTTTGTAGTGGCAACTGCCGGTCCCCACTTAGAAGGATTTCTGGCTGGGAGAGGTTCTGGAGCGGCTACTCGTTCCAAAGCAAGGGGTACTGTGATTGCCAACATTGATATTGGGGGTGGGACTTCCAATCTTGCGGTATTCAAGGATGGTAGTCCCATTGATTCCTGCTGCTTAAACATCGGTGGACGGTTGCTACGCATTATCCCAGAGGGGATAGTCACTTCTATTTCCGAAGAGGTAGCACCTTTCATCGCCAATCTGGGTTTCGACATTCAGTTAAATAAGCAGGTAACAATTCCGCAATTACGTCAATTCACAGACGTTCTTGCGGTCATCCTTATTATGGTTATCTTCAAGGATTACAATCAGTTAAAAGTAATTGAGCAGCTCAAACTGTCTAAAGAGTTAACGACTCCTAGTGAGTATCTTCGCTATCTTTTGGTTACAGAGGAGCTACAGCACAACTATCAAATTGATGAAATCATGTTTTCCGGTGGCGTGGCTGACTACATTTATCCAGCAGAAGTGGTTGATGATAATTATCGCTGCAATGATGCTGGTTCCTTGGTCGATATTTGCTGTTACGGCGATGTTGGGCCCCTGTTGGGGGCCTCTTTGCGGGAGGCGCTGAACCATGTTCCGCTAACGATTACGCGGCCTGCTGAGACTATTCGGGCCACTGTTACTGGCGCCGGTGTCCAATCTTTGCGCCTCAGCGGTGCTACAATCTTAATTGAACAGGACTTGCTACCCCTCAAAAACATCCCGGTATTGAAGATTAATGATTTAGCAGAGTGTAATGCGGTTATCCGGGCTATAAACGTAATCGTCCAGGAAAACGGTGGGGTTGGTATTGCCTTAGCCTTGCACCATATAAGCCTGCACTCCTTTGCAGATATCCGCCGTACTGCTGAGCAAATCAGCGCAATTTGTCAGGCTCTGCCAGCTGAGCATTTGCCGGTTATTATTATTACCGAACAGGATTGTGCGCTTGTCCTTGGTCAAACTTTGAGGATGTCCACGAGCAATAGAAAAATTATGTGCATTGACCAAATCCCTGTTGAGGAGGGTGACTATATAGACATTGGTTCTCCCATTGATAATAAAGCTGTCCCGGTTGTGGTAAAAACGTTGTTGTTCGGTTAAAGGGGTCCAGTATTTATGCTGAACCTCCTTGACAACCGTTATTAGAATGGGTAAAATGAAGTTAATTAATGGAGCACGAACCATTAATGAAAAATGAGAAAGGAGAAAAAAGTAGCAGGAAAATAATATTAATTGGTAATTATGTTTCAAGATTGAGTCAAAGTATCCAGTGTTAATTTTGTGGTAGTCTAAGGTTAGTAGATTAATATTAGTGGATTAATGTTCCGTATCACAAGTTTAGTTGAGATTTAGGATCAGGAGGCATTGTTGAGACTAAGTTCAGATCGTTTGTGGTAAGTTCAGTTAGTGGATTAATATTAGTAAATTAAATTCAGGATCACAAGTTAGTGGTGAGACTCAGTAAGCTAGATTTATACGAAATGCAAAAAATGGTATGCTAAATGTTTTAGCATACCATTTTGTCTTTACACGTAATCGAGGGGTGATGAAGTGGAAAAAAGACAGCTGAGCAAGGGAAAGTTAGAGTCCTTACAACAGGAATTAGCATACTGGGTGAATCGGGAAGTACTGTCTACTGAACAGGTGGCTACCATTAACGCAGCCTATGAGGTAAAAGCTACTTTCAATTTTATTAAAATGATTTTATTATTAGGCTCAGTCTTAGTTGGTTTAGGCATTCTCAGTTTCATTGCTAGCAACTGGCAGGAGATGTCGCGGTTAAGCAAGTTTTTGTTAATCATAGTTTCCTTCATCGGCTTTAACCTAGCTGGTTACCGGGTCCAGACCATTTATCCAAAGGTGGGTAGGAGTCTCATCTATATTGGGGTGTTTATTTATGGGTCTGGGATCTTTTTAATTGGCCAAATGTTTAATTTCGGGGGCCATTTTAGTAGTGCTTTTATGTTTTGGGCGTTAGGTATCCTCCCAATGGCAGTATTATTGAGAGATAAGATAATGTTCATTTTTACCCACGGATTATTTTTGGTTTATATCAATGGTAGTTTTGACCTGCACCAATACCCGTTGCTCGCTTTGTTGATTGCGCCAGCCTTATATTATTTTAATAACTACTTTAATTCGTCCAAGTTAATCACCTTTTTTAACAACCTGGTAGCCTTGAACTTGTTAGGCTATACCTTGAATTATTATAATGTCAGCTCAACTTGGTTATGTTTAACCTTTTTTGTCATCGGTCTCATCTTTTTCTTATCACCTATTCCATTCCAAAGCATGGTATTCAAGCTGCAAGGTCTGCTCTTAATTGGTATTTTTGGCCTCATCCTGACTATCCCCGATGTTTGGAAGGCTATCAATATTGAGCATCTTAACATCTACTTTGCTCTAGCTTACCTTGTGCTCTTGCTAAGCTTAATACGCAATGGGAACCTAGTAGCTTTGCTATTTTTCTGCTTAACCATTTTCCGTTTCTATATCGATACCTTCTATGATTTCATGCCAAAATCCCTCTTTTTTGTACTGGGAGGCAACATGCGCTTAGCGTTTGGTTATTACTACGAAAAGACACGCTAGGTGCAAGGGGGGTAAGGATTAGAGAAATAATAATT
>CAZKEO010000058.1:0-8285 GCA_964551785.1 uncultured Eubacteriales bacterium
TATTAGCTCTGTAATAGCTAACAATGCACAATTAACATAGAACCAGTTTAAGGAGGCCTAGAAATGTCCCAAGCTCTTTTTAATGATGCTTATCAAGGTGCCATGGTTGCCTTGAACTACGCCAAAACAGTTTTAGACCAAGCAATAGAAACCTATGGCAGGGAGTGTCCAGTCGCATATCCTGATACTGCCTACAACTTTCCAGTAATTTTTGGGTTGAGCGGTGTTCAGGTTAATAAGTTAGCTGATTTTCTTGCTATTCTAAGCGATGTTGAAGATAAATACTTGCGAGCAGAAGCTACCCTTGAGGCTGCTAAACTCAACGGTGAAGTGGTACTTTATGCAGCAGAAATTATTGAAGCAATTAAATATGTTATTGGTTTAGACCCATATCAAGATAGTGCTTATACAGGTTTTTTAAATGACCGAATTTTACGCAAGTTTGGGGTAACTTTAGTGGACTTAACAATTCCGGGGGTAGCAGTAATAGTGGGTAAAGCTCGTAGTACTGTCGAACTTGCTGGGATGATTAAAGACCTCCAAGGTAAAGGCATGATGCTGATGCTTTGTAATGAGGTTATCGAGCAGTGTCGAGAAGCCGGAATTAAACTTGGTACGGATTATATAGCCTTTCCTTTAGGAGAATTTACTCAAGTGATCCATGCAGTCAACTTTGCCTTAAGGACAGGCTTAGCGTTCGGGGGAATTAAGCCAGGCAACCGTCAGGAAATGTTAGATTATCAGGCTCGCCGGGTGCATGCTTTTGTGCTACTGCTGGGTGAGCTGGATCAGCTCAAAATAGCTACCGGTTTTGGTGCGATTAACCTAGGCTACAATGTGCTGACCGACCAAACATTAGAGCAAGAAATACCTGATTGGTTTGTGACTGAAAAAGATTACAAGAAAATGGTGCAGCGTGCCATTGAACTTAGAGGTGTTAAGGTAAAAATTATTGATATTCCAGTGCCAATTACCGTTGGTCCTGCTTTTGAAGGTGAGTCCATCCGAAAGAAAGATATGTATGTTGAATTTGGGGGAGGAACAAAACCAGGTTTCGAACTAGTGCGGATGTTGGACCTGGACTTAGTAGATGATTACAAACTAGAAATGATTGGGCCTGATATTGATGAAATGGAAGAGGGAGCATCCTACCCTATTGGAATTGTCGTAGATGTCGGTGGACGTAAAATGCAAGAGGACTTCGAACCAGTCTTGGAACGGAGGATGCACTATTTTATCAACTATGGGGAAGGTACTTGGCATGTAGCCCAGCGGGATTTAACTTGGATTAGGATTAGTAAAGCTGCCCAAGCTAAAGGATTTAAGTTAATTCATTTAGCAGAAATACTCTATGCTAAGCTTAAGTCAGAATTTCCTGCGCTCGTAGATCGTATTGCCATCACCATTATTACTGACGAACAAAAGGTCTTGGAGATGAGAGAAATAGCTCGCGCGAAGTATCGCCAAAGGGATGCTCGCCTACTGGAGTTAACTGATGAAGGAGTTGATACCTTCTACTCTTGTACCTTGTGCCAATCCTTTGCCCCAACCCATGTGTGCGTGGTAGCACCTGAGCGAGTTGGTCTTTGCGGTGCGGTAAGCTGGTTAGATGCTAAAGCGTCATTTGAAATAAATCCCCACGGGCCCAACCTGCCAATTACCAAAGGGCGTTCCCTAGATGATCTTAAAGGCCAGTGGGAAACCTTTAATGACTTTATTTTTGCCAATTCTCAGCGGACAATCGAAAAAGTTAACTTTTATACCATTATGGAGGCACCGATGACATCCTGTGGTTGCTTTGAAGCGATTATGGGCATCGTGCCAGAATGTAATGGGATTATTGTAGTAAACCGCGAACATGGTGGCGACACACCTTGTGGGATGACCTTTTCAACCCTAGCAGGACTATGTGGTGGGGGGGCCCAATTACCCGGATTTATGGGAATTGGCAAATCGTATCTATTTTCCAAAAAGTTTGTTCCTGCTGATGGTGGTTTAGCAAGAATTGTCTGGATGCCTAAGGAGCTGAAGGAAAATCTGCGTACTGGTCTAGAACTGGCTGCAGAGGCAGCAGGCTTAGGGCATGATTTTGTCGATAAAATCGCTGATGAGACCAATGGTATAACTGCTGAAGAGATCCTAGATTATTTAGCGGAGCAAGGTCACCCAGCTTTAACTATGGATTCCATCCTGTAAATTTAAAGAATGTCTGCTGTTGGTATTTAATCTGATTGTCTAATATTTGCAAAAAGTCACAAATCAAGGCATAATTGTTAGTATATAAATTTTGCATAGTTACACGGCTAGAAGTTTGAAAGGAGTTTAATTATGGCTCTGACTGGATTAGATATTTATAAACAATTACCTAAAACAAATTGTAAAGATTGTGGACAGGCTACTTGCCTGGCCTTCGCAATGGCCCTAGCTGGTGGGAAAGCAAGTTTAGAGGCTTGTCCCCATGTCAGTGAGGCTGCCAAAGAAGTCCTAGACGCTGCCTCTGCTCCGCCAATCGCAACTGTTAAAATAGGCAAAGGCGCTCAAGAAGTGGTAATCGGAAATGAAACTGTGCTGTTTAGACATGATAAACGCTTTGAGCACCCGACCGGAATTGCCATAGAAGTAAGTGATAACCTGAGTGCAGAAGCAGTTAGTGCAAAAATTGCCGCTATTAATAAACTGGTTTTTGATCGAGTTGGCCAACTTCATCAAGTAGACCTTATCGCTGTCTGTAACACTTCAGGTAATTCGGATAAATTTATAGCAACAGTAAAGCAAGTCATGATGGAAAGTAACTTTCCAATGGTCTTAATGAGTGAGAACCCAGCAGCTATTGCTGGAGCTTTGGAAAGTTGTGCTGAAGCTCGGCCTTTAATTTATGCTGCTACTCTTACTAATTATCAAGCAATGACGGCCTTAGCTAAGCAGTATCAGGTACCACTAGCAGTTAGAGGGGAAAGTCTAGAACAGCTGGCCGAATTAGTTGAGAAGATTATAGCCCTTGGCTTTAAGGAACTGGTAATTGATTCTGGTGAGCAGGAAGTAGCCCAGAAGCTGGCTGATTTAACTCAAATTAGGCGGAAAGCTATTAAAGAACGCTTTCGGGCCTTTGGTTTTCCTGCTATGGCAGTAGCCAGTAACAATGATGTTGTGAAGGAAGCTGTTGATGCCGGAATCTATCTATCTAAGTATGCCAGCATAGTGGTAATAAGAAGTGCAGATCCTGCAGTTATTCTGCCTTTAATAACCCTGCGCTTAAATATCTATACAGATCCCCAGAAGCCAATTGCTGTGGAAGCTAAAGTATATAAAATAGGTAATACCGGGCCAGATTCTCCTGTCTTCATTACTACTAACTTCTCGCTTACCTATTTCTGTGTGGCGGGAGATGTCGAGTCTTCTCGTGTTCCAGCCTACGTCATACCGATCGATACCGATGGTACCTCCGTTTTAACCGCTTGGTCAGCAGGTAAATTTACCCCTGAGAAGATTACAGCAGACTTGGAGGCTTTAGGAATCAAGGAGCTGGTTAATCATAATAAAATCATTATACCTGGTCATGTAGCTGTACTAAGTGGCAAACTACAAGATTTATCTGGTTTTGAGGTATTAGTAGGACCCAGAGAATCTTCCGGCATTCCTTCTTTCATCAAACAACGTTGGAATGCTTAGAAAGGAATTTTGGTCATGTCGAGTTTTAAAATCACATTTCTTCCTGATGGGGTAGTAGTTCAGTGTGAGCCGGGTGAAACCTTGTTGCGTGCTGCCGAAAAAGCTGGGATTGCCCTAAAAAGCTCCTGTGCAGGCACTGGTAGCTGTGGACGCTGTGCTGTGCTTGTCACAGCAGGTGAAGTGTCTGGAGGCCAAACAACAAACGATCATAGCTCAGAAGCTGTCTCAGGCCTGAGTTTGGCCTGTCAAGCAAAGCCTTTGTCTGATTTAATTGTTGAGATTCCTGCTGATGCTCGCTTGGCTGAACATCAGATTTTAACAATAACTAGAAACGAACAGGAAATTTTGCCAGAAGATCAGTTGAAAGATCTTGGTATAGCAGGGCATGCACTGTACTGGAGTGTTGTAGTAGACCTAGCTCCTCCCACTCTTACGGAAGCTATGGATGATTGGAGTAGGTTAAAAACTGAACTTCATAAACTAACTGGCCTTGATAATCTGCAGATTAGTTTAACTGTCCTGCAAAAACTTGCTGACACCTTGCGCGAGGGAAACTGGAAAGCAACTGTTTACTTGGCTGAGGGTAGTGGCTATACCGAAATTGTTGATATTTTGCCGGGTACTGCTGAGGTTAAGAATTATGGTTTAGCTGTTGACATCGGAACTACCACAATTGTAGTTTATTTGGTAGACCTGACCACTGGAGAAATATTAATAAGTAAGGGTAATTATAACCAACAGGCCAAATATGGCGATGATGTGATAACTAGAATCATCTATGCTGTCGAGGAAAAGCAAGGGTTAAAGCAACTCCAGACAGCTGTAATTAGCAGTATTAACGAGCTAATTGAGGCAGTCCTGGTTGAAAAGGGAATATATCCCGAACAGGTGAAAAGCTTGGTCGCGGCTGGTAATACAACCATGACTCATCTATTGCTAGGGCTACAGCCCACCTATATCAGGTTGGAACCCTATATTCCCACCGCAAATATTTTACCACCCGTCAGGGCTGTTGAACTTGGACTAAACATCCATCCTCAAGCATGGGTACATACCTTGCCAGGCATTGCCAGTTATATTGGGGGAGATATAACCTCAGGAATCCTTGTTACTGGGATGTCACAAGCAGAACAGTTGACCCTCTTTATTGATATTGGGACCAATGGTGAGATGGTATTGGGTAACAGCGACTGGCTGATTGCTTGTTCCTGCTCAGCCGGACCTGCTTTTGAAGGCGGAGGTATTAAAAACGGCATGCGTGCCATGGCTGGCGCGATTGAAAGAATTAGTATTTTGCCAGGATATAATGTAGAATGTAAAATTATTGGTTCCGAGAAACCGGTGGGGATTTGTGGCTCAGGCTTAATTGATTGTATCGCTGCTTTTCGAGCAACTGGTATCATCGATCGAACTGGGAAAATAATTGCTAACTTGGATCTTGCTAGAATCCGACAAACTGAAGAAGGGCCAGAATTCATCTTAGTTTGGGCCAACGATTCAGGAACCGGTCAAGATATTACTATTTCCGAAAATGATATCAAGAATCTGATTCGTTCTAAAGGGGCAATCTTTGCAGGAATGCGAGTTATGTTGGGTCTGGTGGATTTACCCATTGAAGCTGTTGATGAGATCTTGATTGCTGGAGGGTTTGGGAATTATTTAAATCTTAGTGATTCGATTACAATCGGCTTACTACCTGACCTCCCATTAAAAAAATATAAATTTATTGGCAATAGTTCCGTTAAGGGTGCTTATTTATGTTTAGTTTCTAATCAGGCAAGAAACATGGTTCAGGAAATAGCAGGGAAAGTCACCTATTTAGAGCTCAGTGTAGGGAATACTTATTTAGATGAATATATGTCTGCATTATTTTTACCACATACTGATTTAAATCTTTTCCCTAATGTGTGAGAAAGGAGCAAAATAAATGGCAATCAATCTTGCAAAAGAAAGATGGTCCGGCAAGCTGAATGTGACCACATTCGGCACCGGAGATCAAAGCGTAAAAGTAGGTGGTGAATCCACTTTACCGTATTTGCAGTTTGAGGGAGCAGTTCCACATCTTCCCTTGGCCGCCCTAGAAATATCTGATTTAGACCCTAGTGATGAATGGCCAGAAATCTTAAAAAATGCCTGGCCTGGCGTGTTAGCTGACCCGGTAGCATGGGCTAAAAAATCAGCCACATATGGTTCTGATTTCATAGCTTTGTTCCTCGATAGTGCCCATCCGGATAAGGGTGACAGAAGTGCTGAGGAGTTGGCGCAAACTGCCAAAGCTGTAGCAGAGGCAACAGAGTTACCCTTGATGGTAATTGGTTGTGGCGTACCAGAAAAGGATGCCATCATATTCCCAGCTGTCGCAGAGGCGTTAGCAGGCAGGAACTGTTTAATCGGCTGTGCTGCTCAAGAAAATTATAGTGCCATTGTTGCTTCGGCGATGGTCAATGGTCATAATGTAGTGGCTTCCTCACCATTGGATATTAACCTTTGCAAACAGTTGAATATTTTAATAACTGAAATGAATCTTCCCGCCGAACGGATTGTCATCGAGCCGTTGATAGGTGCCTTGGGTTATGGGATAGAATATGCCTGGTCCATCGTGGAACGTTCTCGTTTAGGGGCCAAACATGGAGAGAAAAGTCTCGCTATGCCAAGCACCCGGTTTAGGTGGCCAAGAGGCTGGAAATTGAAACGACACAAAGATGAGGAAGCTCCTGAAGGTCAAATTTGGGGTGATCAAGCGACTCGCGCCCTTCTGTGGGAAGTAATGACAGCTACTACGTTGCTACAAGCAGGAGGAAGTATCTTAACTTTCCGTCATCCCGAAGCTCTGAAACGCTTCAAACAATCAATCGCAGAAATCAGCAAAGCCAGTAGCTATTAATAATGAGGGGGACAAAAGCTAATGGGATTCGAGGTTATCGGAGAAAGAATTAATGGGTTGTTTTTAGATATTCGTCAAGCAATTACGGAGCGAAATACCAAACCGATTCAAGAATGGGCGTTGAAGCAAAAAGCAGGCGGTGCTCACTGGCTAGATATTAATACTGGACCTATCGCTGATCGGGAAGAACAAGCAGAAATCATGACATGGATGGTCAATGCTGTGATTGAGGTTGTAGGTGATTTTCCTGTTGTCATCGATACTACAAATGTCTTAGCTATGGAAGCAGGATTAAAAGCAGCCAAAGGGAAGGCTATGATTAATTCCACCACCGCTGAACAAGATTTGATGGATCAGCTTTTTCCGCTCGCTGCCAAATATAATGCAGCAATTATCGGGCTCACTATGAACGAAAAAGGTGTGCCGAAGGACGCTGACCAAAGAATGGCTTTGGCCGCAGAATTAGTTGTAAATGCTTATAACCATGGCATCCCCATGGAGGATCTCTATATCGACCCACTAATTTTGCCCGTAAACGTGGCTCAGGATTATGTAATCGAAGTACTAGAAACTCTGCGCCAAGTCAGAACGTTGGCTAATCCAGCCCCGCGTACGACCATTGGCCTCTCAAATGTTTCCCAGAAGAGTCCCGACCGTTCTTTGATCAATCGGACCTTCCTGGCTATGGCGATGAGTAACGGCTTAGATTCTGCGATTATGGATGCCAATGACGATAGCCTGATGGACGCCGCTGCAACTACTGCGATACTATTGAACCAGTCGGTTTACTGCGACTCTTATGCTAAAGTCTTCCGCCAGCGCTAAGCTGCCAATTAAAGTTATTAGCGGCTTCCTGGGAACAGGAAGCTTTTCTTTTTGGTAGGGGTCTACTCAGGGTGGGTGGTTACCTTCCGGGCACTGTACTCCACTTCCGAGCATATCATCTGCTCGGTTCCTGCTTCGGACAAACTCTTATCCTGCATCCCCTCTGGTCACAGTGTCCTTCGCTTCGGAACCTGCGCAGTGATATGCAGCGGAAGTTCCGTAAGGTGCCTTGTAGGTAACCACACCACCCTTCGTAACTCCCGGGTCACTTTGGTGTATATTTGAGTCCAATTGTTTATTCAGTCATTAAAGATACCCAACCAGGCATAGGTTGGGTTACCTGTTCCGGTGAAGGAGCGATTGGTGGAGCATTGTGCATTTCTTGGCGAAGGTGTGCAATAAAATTGGCCCGACCGGCACGACGCCGGTCGCCCTGGCGGTGGTCACGGACGACCACTCGCCAGGGTTGGGCAATTTTATTAGCACATTAAGCTTAGAAATGCTAAATGCGGAACTATAGCGACAAACCGGACAGGTATCCGACCGGTTAAGACATGCTTAACCAAGACCCCAAATAACAATTAGACAAAACTCTGATTATTAAAAGGATTAAGTAGCTTTTTGTCGAATTTATTTATGCAGTTAGTCTACTGATTTGTTGGAAATGAGGGACAGAAGTGAATAATACGCAAGTAGCATATTTGAAGCCTGGTATGATGCTGGCTGAAAGTATATTTTCAGCCAATGGTGCGATTTTAGTTGCTGAAGGTACTGAACTTAGTGAAACGATGATTAAACGTCTGCAAGAAATGGGACGAAAAAGTGTTCATATCTATGATGAGCTCACTATTCCGGCTGATCCCGGTGAGGTTTTGGTTAGTAGAGTTTTAACCGCTGCTAAGACAAA
>CAZKEO010000059.1:0-8263 GCA_964551785.1 uncultured Eubacteriales bacterium
GCCTCCAGCAATGCAAAAAGGAACATCAGAGCCCAAGGACGCCCCAATTTGGCATAACTGCTCTAGTGACAAACCTAATTCCCACAACTGGTTAAGACCTTTAATAACTGCAGCCGCGTTGGTAGAGCCACCTGCTAACCCCGCTTCTATTGGAATTTGCTTCTCAAGATGAATTTTTACGCCTAGGTTAGCCCCGCTAGCTTTCCTCATTGCTAACACAGCCCGATAGGCCAAATTATCCTCATCCACTGGTAGGTCAGGGTGATTACAAGTAAGCTCAATCGCTTGCGAGGTTTTTTCTAAGGTGAGAGTATCTGCCAAACTGATTGTCTGCATCACCATGACGACCTGATGGTAACCATCTGGGCGCTTGCCGAGTACGTCCAGCGTTAAATTTATCTTAGCCTTAGCCTTAATTACTAGTTTTCTGGACATGCCCTTTCTCCTTCCTTCTGCTATAATACCTAGTATTATTCGGACAGAAGGGAGAAATTCCTGTTAAGGGACCCCCTCTATTTCCTAATTTCCTTGGAAACATGCTCGTTTCCTCCCTTGTTTTCCCGTAGAAGCTCACTAATGGTTACATATTTGAATCCCTGTTCATTAAGGGCATGGATTAATAAGGGGACAGCATCCACTATTTCTCTTGTATAATATCCTTCGGGTGGACGAAAATAAGTAGTTTTGATCCCTCCGACGCAAAGTAATAATTTCTCTCTGGGGATATATTTCAAGGCCTCAATAATATTTTTTTCCACCCAGTTCAAAGGTGCTATAGAACCATTATTGTCCTGCTCAGAATGCTTATCATAAGTCATAATAGTGATAAAGTCCGCTTGCTTAGCTAAGGCCGCATAGTCGTAGGCAGCACTAATATCTTCTAAGCCATCCAGCTTAGGTAAGACAGAAACTGCCACTAGTTTTTGCATCGGTGCCAGTTCTTGATGTAACTCCGTAATTAAAGCAGTCATCCCTTCCTTCGTTTCTGGTGGTATTTGCTGAAAGTCAATGTTTACTCCGGCATAGTTATGTTTTTGCACCAGTTTGGTGATGTTAATTACTGCTTCCGAACGTACACGAGGGTTTTGAAACATTGTATAGTCACCAGTCTTGGCATTATTAATCAGAGGCATCAACTTGAGTTGCTTATTTTCTGTTACGAATTTTTCTACTTCCGGCTCAAAGCCAACTTTAGCAGTTATTACTTCACCACCCTCTGTTAGTGTATACCAATAAGGAGAAAGGACCTCCAGATGCTGGTAATATTTTTTTAAGTTTGCTATTCCTGAGGTATCCTCACTCCAACCCTTTTCGTAGAAAGCAACTATCTTTAACTTTGGCTCAATAGCCTTTTCGGGCACACGGAATTGGGCTTTATTGCATCTCTTCCACCCTTTTCTATTTATTTTTAACATAATACTGATACTTCTAAGAGAAAATATAAATGTGTTGTGTTTAGAACTTTTAAAAATAAGGGGGTTAATTTATGTTGAGAAGAAAAGTAGTAATCTATCCTCTAATAATTTTATCGACCGTAGCTACCTTAGCAACCGGATGTGCAACAAAAAAACCAATACCAACTACGCCACCCCGTACAAATCTGACCCCGGCTCCTGTTACTCCTCCGAAAACAACTACAATGTTGCCACCTAATCCAATTGTCCCAGCACCAACTCCAGCTGATGCTAAACGGTTATCGCAAAGTATGGCTACCAAGATTGGGAAGATTAAAGATGTTCGTAACGCGAACGTTGTGATTTCCGGAAACACTGCTACAGTAGGATTAGACCTTGCTGGCAAGTTAAGTAGGACCCGGATTAATGCCATTTCAAAAGAGGCATCTACCATTGTCAAGAAAGAGGATTCCCGAATTACGACAGTCTATGTTGCTAATGATACTCCTACCGTCAATAAAATTAAAAATATAGCGGGCGGTCTGGTCAAGGGTAAAACCATTACTAGTTTTTCGACTGACCTTGCGGCTATTCAAAAAGGGATTATCCCTATGCGTTAACACTAATAAAAGCTACTCTGATACATTTGGGGGATATGCCTTTAGTGCTTTGGTTCTTCTATTTCCTCGACTATTAAAAATTCAGACCCAGCCGTTTTGCTGGGTCTATGTTTCTTTTATCCCAATATAAAAGCCTTGCTTTCTGGTGGCACAAGTGCAACTACGGTGCCACCTACGCACAAGGTACTTACTACCAGCCCAGTTCTCTTTATTGTACGGCCGGTACTAGTGGCTCCCATTCTAGGCTCTGGCCATATCTTCCTACCAGTGGTTCACAGCGCTTAAGCGCTGCTTCCAACACAGGCACGACCCGATTTAACTTTTCATAGAAGACTACAACCATATCACCTGCTCGGGCTTCACGCAGGGCCTGGGCTACCGCCTGAGCTTCATCGCGAATAACAGAAATTAACTCTTCCTTAAAACCAGCAGCGAGTGCTCCTGCTTTCATGAGCTCAGTAACTTCTCCTGGGAATCTCCCTCTTAAATCTTGATCTTCCTTAATTATCAGCTGGTGAGCACCGTGGGCTAAAACTGCTCCCGCTGCTTGGATATCAGTATCCCTTCTATCCCCCGGCATGCCTACCACTACAACAAGGCGACCTGGGTGTAGCTTGCTCAAGGTCTCCAAAATTCGCTTAAATCCTTGGGAATTATGTCCATAATCTAGGACCACCCGCATATCCCCGATTGGAATAATGTTCATTCGACCTGGGTTCTGGTGCAAATTACAGCCAAAACTACTTAGTGTCTTGGCAATAGCTTTAGGCTCTATTTCTAAGGCAACTGCTGTACCTACTGCTGCCAGAGCATTTTCTACATTGTGTCCTGCCATCCCGCCAAAAGTAGCTGGAATTGCTCTAGTTTTTATAATGGGGATAGCCTTTTCTCCTTTAGCAAGGATAATTTCCCCCGACTTTTCAAAGATTGCCCACCCCCCTGTGCCTAGATGTCTTCTGACCACAGGATTATTCCAAATACGAGTAAAGAAAATTATTTTGCCCCGAAACCGCTCCACTAAATCAACTGACAATTGGTCATCGGCATTAATCACAATATAGCCATTAGGAGGAACAACCTCACCCACCAGAGCTTTAACTTGTGCTAGATCCTCTAGAGACTCTATCCCATCTTGACCAAGGTGGTCAGCAGTAATATTGGTAATTACACCTACTGTGCTTTCGGCATACCCAAGTCCTGCTCTAATGATGCCTCCGCGAGCAGTTTCCAAGACGGCAATATCCACCAGCGGGTCTCTGAGAACAACCTGGGCACTACGTGGTCCTGTATTATCACCGCTCACAATCAGCCGATTACCAATGTAGATACCATCAGAGGTTGTCAGTCCTACTACTTTGCCGCTAGCTTTCAAAATATGCTCAACCATCCGAGCGGTTGTGGTCTTGCCATTTGTTCCCGTGATCGAAACGATGGGAATTTGAAACGGCTGGCCAGGAGGAAATAACCAGTCAATGATTGCTTCTCCTACAGGTCTAGATTGACCCTGCATTGGAAAACAATGCATCCGCAGTCCTGGTGCAGCGTTAATCTCAATAATAGCTCCCTTTCCTTCCTTGAGCGGTAACTTAATATCAGCGGCGACGATATCTACACCGGCTATATCTAAGCCAACTAAACGGACTGCCCGTTCAATCATTTCTTTATTTTCGGGACAGACTTGATCGGTTACATCAACTGCGGTACCCCCTGTACTGAGGTTAGCATTTTCCCTCAAGAAGATCTCTTTACCAACAGAGGGAATAGTCTCTAAGCTATAACCTTGCCTTTCCAAACATGCTAAAACAAGCTTATCAATCTTAATTCTAGTTAATGGTTTCTCGTGTCCTTCGCCTCTCCAGGGATGCTGATTTACCCTTTGAATAAGTTGTAAGATGTCTTGTTCCCCATCCCCTGTAATATATGGCGGGAATCGTTCCGCCACAGCGATAATTTTATTGTTAATCACTAGCGCTCGAAAGTGGCGCCCGGCAATGTACTTTTCCAAAATCACCCGTGTATCTTTGGCCTGTGCATAATGATAGGCTTTAGCCAGTTCTTTAGAGTCCTTAATTCCAACCGTAACCCCGTTACCATGGTGGCCATCAATTGGCTTTGCTACCAAGGGAAAACCCAATTCCGAGGCAATTTGCTCTGCCTCAGCCAGTTTACGAGCCACCCTTCCTGGAGGAACTGGAATTCCCGCCTCTGCTAAGATTGCTTTAGTCAAGGCTTTATCACAGGCAATATCAACACTGATAGCGCTACTTAGGTCTGTTAGTGATGCCTGAATTCTTTTTAGGTACTTTCCATAGCCTAATTGAATTAAAGCATGTTGGTTTAAGCGAGTTACCGGAATACCCCTTTTCTTAGCAGCCTCGATAATCACCTTTGTACTTGGTCCTAACTGTGACTCTCGTCCGGCTTCTTTGATTTCACTAAGTAGAAACTCTAGAGCTACCGGCTGACCTTCTAACAAGGCGTCTACTAATTTAACTGCTGCTAGTAGGCTAGCTACACTTGCCTCACGGAGCGGACTTTCAATAATAACTTCATAGACTCCTGGATCATCAGTTGATATTGTCCTGCCGTAATTGGCTGGGAAATCTGCTTGGTTCAAAAGCTCTAAGGCTACATGCTCGATAATATGCCCAACATAGGTACCCTCCTCCAAGCGTTGCAGAAATCCTCCCGGATACCCTCGGGAGCAGTGATGTTCACCGAGGCCTGGTAGCAACACGGTCAACTTTTCGGAGAAACCCTCTATCTCGTCACTATAGCGGCCTGCCCACTTACTTAGGTCAATTACCCCTTTTATCACTGGCTGGTAACAATAGATGTTTTTCCCTTCATAGAACTTGATATCTTTCAACTGCATTTTTCTCTTCCTTCCGATAGATGTCTGATATCCTTCAACGGCTTTCTTTCTGGTAATGAGTAACCATAACCCGCTGGCAGCACATGAAGCTTTACACCTGTTAGAGCCAATTCTTGGTTTGGCTGGATTTCGGAGACATTGGTATAATTAATTTTTTGCCCGTCAATGATGGTAACTGTTTGGGACCCTATTACTTCAAATTCCCCACTAGCATAGACCACAATAGCCGTGTCCTCATCTAATCCAATCCCCAAATACCCCGGATTTTGAGCTACAGCACTTAATAGGCGACCAAGTCGCCCTCGCTGATCAAAATGTTGATCGATAACTACTCCATTTAATAATCCCATCCCAGGTGCCATTTGCACCGTATTTAGCTTAGCGGCTTCTTCTCCCGGTCCTTCCACAATCATTGTCGAACTCATAGCAGAAGCACCGGCACTGGTTCCAGCAACTACTGCACCTTGCTGGTATGCCTGTTGGAGTGCCCAATCAAGAGTTGTTCCTCCTAACAGACTAGTAATCCGCAGTTGGTCGCCGCCTGTAAAAAAAATCCCACTGGCTTCCTCAATAATCCTGCTGGCATTCATTTCTTGTCCAGCTTCCCGATATGCAATGTCCAAAATTTCTATCTCTTGCACGCCTATTTGTTTAAAAATTTTAAGATACTCTTGTCCTACCTCAGTAGGTTTTTCCGTTGCTGTAGTCAGAATTACTATTTTGGCCTGCCGACCGCCTGCTAATTTTACAACCTTGCGTAATATTGCACATTCTTGCTTTTTATCTTCCGCTCCCCCGATAATTACCAAAACACCTTTGCCGACCGCCTTTGCCTCCATAAATTTCCTCCTCTTGGTTAGTCGGTACGCCTGCAGGCAAAATTCATCAATATTTTTTCCAATGTTAGGTAGAATTATTCGGAACACTTTTTTTATATATAAGACCCTTTTCAGCAGGAATGTTGGTGTAAATTGTCGAAAGACATAAAACTAAAGCAGGGAAATTTATACTATCTTAATGTACGGGAAAAGGGTGGACACATGTCGAGATTTTTGTTAGCGGACGAGGACATCGAAGAGTTCTTATTGGGAAAGGATAAATCTTTTCAAGAGTTATCTGTTGTACATAAGCTCGGTAATTTGCTTAATTCCTCCTTAGAATTAGATTATGTTATAAACAAAGCTGTCACTATCGTTGGCAAACTGATGTTAGCTGACTGCTGCGCCCTCTTGTTGGCAGAAGAGACCAGTGCCGGCCTGACAATTACCCTCTCTGCGCTGTACGGTGCCAGTGAAGCCCTTAAGAAACTAAAAAATGACTTTTTTGTCGGCAGTTTGCCTTATCACGCCTTAAATATGCAAGAACCTTTGATTACTGGCGATGCGGCGAATTGTCCATATGTCTCCAAGGAGCTCAATAAAATTACCAAAGCCCAGTCTATCATGGCAGTTCCTGTTACCAGCAAAGGAGTTAACATCGGGGCTTTATGTGTTTTCAGTCGTGAACGAGACTTTTTCTCCGATGATGACCTGCACTTTATGAAAATCCTCTCTGATCAAATTGGTATTGCAGTTATGAATGCAAATCTTTTTCGCAAAACAGAATTGATGGCCCAAAAAGATAGTTTAACTGACCTACATAACCACAATTACTTCTTGAAATATCTAGATGATTTAATTGTTACTCAGCGCGCAACAGATATTTCGCTGATTCTAATTGACCTAGACGGCTTTAAATTTATTAACGAACAATTTGGCCATAAGACAGGGGATCAAGTGCTGATTCAGGCAGCTACTATTTTAAGGGAGTTTTTTGGCCCTGAAATTATGCTAGCTCGATATGGCGGTGATGAGTTCGCCATTGTCTTACCTCATATTCAAAATGAGCAGGCCCTTTTTCTAGCAGAAGATGTGCGCAAGAAAATAGCTAGTAGTAATTTTGTTTTCGCAAATAGTCCTACCCCCCAACGTCTAACTGCATCCATTGGAATTGCTTCATTTCCTCAAGATGGCGCCACCTCCATGGAGCTAATTGACAAAGTAAATCGCGCTATGTATCGAGTTAAACGCAGTGCTGGTGATAGAGTCGAAACCTATTTAGCTGATTTAAAGGATCTGCATCTCACTGAGTTTGACCAAGCCTTTTTTGATATCATCAGAATCCTAATCAATAGTTTAGATTCTCGAGACCAGTATACCCGTGAACATAGCCGTGAGGTGGCTCATTATGCCGCTGCAATTGCCTCAGAATTAGGACTTTCCCGACCTGAAGTTGAATTAATACGTTTAGCTGGTTATCTGCATGATATTGGCAAACTGCATTTAGATTATAGTATCCTCAGCAAACCAACCAAACTAAGCGAAGACGAATACCGTGCTGTAAAACTTCATCCCGTAGTTGGAGCCAACCTAATCTCTCCCATTCAAGGCTTTGCCCAACTGGTTCCACTTGTTTTATATCATCATGAATGGTTTAACGGCCACGGCTATCCTAGTAATTTGGCTGGTCATGACATCCCAATAGGTGCTCGTATTATTGCGATTGCAGATGGTTTTGACGCAATGACCACAAACAGGCCTTACCGTAAGGCAATGACCGAAGAAGAAGCTATCGCAGAATTAGTTCGGATGAAAGGCACACAATATCAGCCAGAGTTAGTAGACGCCATGCTGAGGGTATTAGAAAGCTCCTCTCTCACTCAACAAAAAATTGGCTAGATATTAAACGTTTAAAACAGGTCTCCCTAATAGTAATCGGGGAGACCTGTTTTTTGTTTTAAGCCAACTCCCCACAAATATCATGGAAGCAATCGGCTCTTGTTGAGAATATCATATATAAATTATAGAGTGGCTCGGGTCCGCTACCGTCAGAGCAACAATCCAGGAGGTACTTATGAGTAATGAGAATGTCAGAATAGCGCTGAAGCAACATAAACTGTACCTTTTCCAAGGCGATATTCCCATCAAATCCTATCCAGTTGCCATTGGTAAACCTGCTACCCCGACCCCAACCGGAGAATTTACTATCCTCGAAAAAACAATTAACCCAGGAGGAATCCTGGGTAGTCGTTGGTTAGGTTTTTACATAGTATCTGATGGTATCTACGGTATTCACGGAACAAGCACTCCGCAATTAATCGGGCACAGTGTATCACTAGGCTGTGTACGGATGCATAATTCCGACATTGAAGCCATTTTCCCCATACTCCCGCTCGGAGCAAAAATAACTATCGGGCCTGTGATTCCCAACAATCTTCAAAATACCTATACAGTCCAAGCTGGTGATACCCTTTGGAACATCGCCAAAAAAACAGGTCTTGAACTAACCCTGCTTGGTTCGGCAAACAATCTAACCCCTCCATATCTAATCCATCC
>CAZKEO010000060.1:0-8252 GCA_964551785.1 uncultured Eubacteriales bacterium
TTTATCACAAGTTAGGCAGTCTTCCGGATGATTGGCTAAAAGTAGTTGTAGGATGGTCTGTCTAACATCCACCACCTGAGGTGATTCTGTATTTACCAGCATCCCATCCTCTACTTCAGTAACACAGGATGCTGGCAAATTCCGCCTGCCCTCTATTTCAACAATACAGATACGACAAGAACCTGTTCGGGTTAGTTCAGGGTCATGGCAAAAAGTTGGGATGTCTATCCCGGCTAACCTGGCCGCTTCGAGAATAGTGGGACCTTGTGGGGCAGTAACTTGCTGACCATCAATAGTTAAGGTAACTCCGCTCATGCTCTATCTGCCCCCTTTCAACACTGCATTAAATTTGCACTTGAAGACACAGATTCCACATTTGATACATTTAGCTCCATCAATCTCATAAGCTTTTTTAAGTTCACCAGTAATTGCGCTCACCGGACACTTTTTACTACACAAGCCACAGCCTCGGCAAATAGCAGTATCGATATAGTAGTTTAAGAGGGCAGTACACGCCCCTGCTGGACAACGATCTTCCTCAATGTGGGCTAAATATTCCTCACGGAAATAACGCAAAGTTGCTAGGACTGGGTTAGGTGCAGCCTGCCCTAAACCACAACTGGAGGTTTTTCTGATTACTTGAGCAAGTTGTTCGAGATTATCCAAATCTTCTAGGCTACCCTTGCCAGCAGTTATCTTTTGCAGAATCTCCAACATACGCTTAGTGCCTTCCCGACAAGGTGTGCATTTACCGCAGGACTCTTGTTGGGTGAAATTCAGAAAATATCGAGCCAAATCAACCATACAGGTAGTTTCATCCATGACTACTAGGCCACCAGAGCCCATCATGGCTCCCGCAGCTAGGAGTGAGTCATAGTCGACCGGCAAATCAAGTTGTGCTTCTGGTAGACAGCCCCCTGAAGGGCCACCAATCTGCACAGCCTTAAATTTCTTACCGTCCATAATCCCCCCGCCAATGTCAAAAATGATTTTACGGAGGCTAATCCCCATGGGCACTTCTACTAGACCGGTATTGTTAACTTTACCCGAGAGGGCAAAGACTTTTGTCCCTTTGCTTTTAGCTGTCCCGATGCTGGCATACCACTCCGCACCTTTGCGGATTATCAGAGGCACATTAGCATAGGTCTCAACATTATTAATATTAGTAGGCTTACCCCAAAGTCCCTTGACAGCGGGGAATGGGGGCTTGGTTCTAGGCATACCGCGCTCGCCTTCGATCGAATTCAGCAAAGCAGTTTCTTCGCCACAAACGAAGGCACCTGCACCAGCTTTGATTTTGAGCTTAAAGTTAAAGCCAGTTCCCAAGATATTCTTCCCTAAATAGCCACGTTGCTCAGCTTGGGTAATGGCAGTTTTAAGCCGGCTGATTGCCACCGGATATTCGGCCCTGACATAGATATACCCTTCATCAGCGCCAATGGCATAACCACAAATCAGCATCCCCTCAATGAGCACATGAGGATCACCTTCTAAGAGGGAACGATCCATAAACGCCCCTGGATCCCCTTCATCAGCATTACAGACAACATATTTTTTGATATCCGTAGCACTTTGGGCTATTTCCCATTTTAGGCCGGTCGGAAAACCCGCACCCCCTCGTCCGCGCAGTCCTGCTTGTTTGATTTCCTCGATGGTTTGGGTTGGGGTTAATTCTTGCAAGGCTTTGGTCAAGCCCTGATAACCGTCTTTCGCGATATATTCCTCAATGTCATCTGGATCAAGGTGTCCACAGTTAGCTAGTACTTCAATCTGTTGCTGAGCGAAAAAGGGGACCTCATGATAGCTGGCAGGTTTTGCTCCTGTAGCGGGCACTTGGTAAAGCAGTGGCTGGTATACTTGTCCTGCGACCACGTGACTCTGGACCAAATCTGCAACATCTTCAGGTTGTACCCGGCAATACAAAGTTTCCTCTGGCTCCACAATAATGGAGGGTCCTTGTTCACAAAAACCCTGGCAACCTGTTAAGACTACAGGCACCTCAGTAAAGCCCTGTTTGCTAAGCTCGGATTGTAGTGTCTCGGCTAATTTGGCCGAGCCTGACGAAAGGCAACCTCCACCACAAACCAGAAATCTTTTAACTTGAGTTGACATGGCACTCACCTTCCCCTCGTAGCTACTGATACAGGGCCAAAATAGCTTTGACCTTATCGGGTGTCAAGCGCCCGTGGGCATTTTCGTTAATCATCATGACCGGAGCCAAACCACAAGCACCAATACACGCTACAGATTCTAGGGTAAAGCGCTGATCGTCAGTGGTCTCGCCATCTTTGATATTAAGCTCATTTTGGAGCGCTTCCAGAATTTTGGAACCACCCCGCACGTGACAGGCTGTTCCCAGACAAACTCTGATAACATGTCTGCCTAAAGGCTGTAAGCGGAACTGGGCATAAAAAGTAACTACTCCATAAACTTTGCTATACGGGAGCTTTAAGCTCTCCGCGATTTGTTTGAGTACTTCAGGTGACAGGTAGCCATAAAGCTCCTGGGCCTCTTGCATTACTGGAATCAGGGCTCCCTTTTCATTGGCATATTTATCCAATATTGCCATCAACTGCTGTTGGCGTAAATCTGTTGTTTTACTAGTGCAAACACAACAAGTAGTCACTTGCTTCCCTCCTGCTGTCTTGAATACAATCCTTTAAATCTTGCTAGTAGGCGTAGTCCTGCCTATTTGCACTTAATCAGCCTGTCCTCGGTTACGATCCACTGAACTGGATAATCATGAGGCTCTGCATAAACCTGTGCTTTGATTTGAATTTCAAAGGCTAAAGCCACTAAGCATACTCCCGCTTTAAGGGTGGGCAAAAACCGGTCAAAAAGGCCCCTCCCATATCCCAAGCGGTTACCGGCGGGATCAAAAGCCACTCCTGGCACCACAACTAAATCAATCTCCTGGGGGTTAACTGGCCGCCTACATTCACGCTTGGGTTCCAAAATCCCATAGGTTCCTGTCTGCAGGTCTGCTGGATAGTCAATTAGCTGGGATGGCCAGATTTGATCTTCGGACAGCTCAGTAACGGGAATCACTACCCTTTTTCCCAACGCCAGTGCTTCCCTTAGCACTTGGTCTGTTGCTGGTTCCTGGCGGAAATCTAAATAGAGCATGATTGTTTCGGCTTGGGCAAACATCGGCAGGTTAATTAACCTTGTACAGATCTGATTACTCTTAGCTTGAAAAAGCTCTCTGCTCAAGGCCTGCCGTTCCCTCAAAACTTCCTGGCGCAATTGCTTTTTTACCATCATACTTCCCCTTCTAAACTGCACCTAACCTAACCATTTCAGGATAATATTATAAACTTGCAGAAAACTCCACAAAATTATTGCCTTCCTATCTGAAGTCTAGTAAAATGAATAAGTGATTGATTAAATTATTTTTCTTATACTTTCAAAATTATACGCTTAAATTCGCCTCGAAACAACAAAAATTTTGTTTTATCTATAATTTCCCACCACCATGATACGATTATGTAGTATACCAAATCCAGAAGCCAGCATCGCTTATGCTGGCATTTCTTTAGTCGACCTTCCAGTACATCCGAGATGCTTTGTTCTACTGAGTTCAATTTCTATCCTATGAGTGCAATTTATATCCTAAGGAGGCTTCATATATTAAATGATGAAACAATGGTTTCAACGCGACCTAATTTTTCTCCACGCGCCGAGTGTCTATGATTTCCGGGAAGATACCATCTTGTTTGGACCAATCAGTGATGTAGTACCCTCTTCAACTACCTTTGAAATGTATCCGATGGGTATTACTAGTATTGCTGATACGCTGGAAACCAATGGCTATAATGTGCAAATCATTAACTTAGCCTATCAAATGATGCGCAATCCCAAATACAATGTTGAAAAAGTAATTGCTAGTCTAAATACCAAAGCAGTGGCCATCGATTTACACTGGTTGCCACACGCCCATGGTAGTATTGAGATTGCTAAACTTGTCAAGAAATATCACCCCAACACCCCTGTTATTATGGGAGGACTTTCTTCTTCCTATTACCATGAAGAACTGGTTAGTTATCCTTGTGTTGATTTCGTTGTACGCGGAGATTCGACAGAGGAACCCATGCGGCAACTAATGAATGCCATTGTTACTAAAACCTCCTGCGCAGATATTCCTAACGTTACTTGGAAAAAACCCGATGGTTCAGTTGTGGTTAATCCCCTGACCTTTGTGCCAGATAACCTGGATTATACCCCTGTACCTAGTTATAAGTATGTTATCAAATCTGTTTTTAAGTACTTCAACCTGCATAACACTGTTCCCTACTTGGAATGGATTAGTTACCCTACCACCGTATTACTAACTGCCCGGGGGTGTACCCAAAACTGTTCGGTTTGTGGAGGTTCCCAGTTTGCCTATAGCAATATTTGCAACCGTCCTAAACCAGCCTTCCGCTCACCCAAAATTCTAGTGGACGATATTCGCTTGATTAGCTCCTTTAGCCAAGCTCCGATTTTTGTCCTGCATGATCTGCGGCAAGCAGGGATGGCTTATGCCAAGGAGTTCTTTACTTTGTTAAAGAAGGAAAAAATTAAGAACGAGTTAATTATCGAGCTCTTTTACCCTGCGGATGAAGAGTATTTCAGAATGATTGCTGAATCTGTCCCGATGTTTAGTCTGGAAATTACCTTAGAAACACATGATGAAAATTTACGCAGACTAAACGGCAAATTCAAATGTACTAACGAAGAGATCGAAGCTACTCTAGAATCAGCCTTACGATATAATTGCCGGAAGATTGATATCTTCTTTATGACTGGTATCCCCAAACAAACTTATGACAGCGCCATGGAATCCATGAAATATTGTGGTCATCTCTTGAAAAAATTCAATGGCGATAAGCGGCTTGCTTTGTTTGTTGCCCCCTTGGCACCCTTCCTGGATCCTGGTTGCCTAGCCTTCGAAAATCCGGAAAAGTACGGCTATAAGAAATTCTGCCACACCTTGGAGGATCACCGCAAGGCTCTCGTCCAACCAAGCTGGAAGCATATTTTAAGCTTTGAGACTGACTGTATGACTCGTGATGAGATTGTCCAGTCAACCTATGAAGCAGCCTTACGTTTGAATCAACTAAAATACGATTATAATTTAATTACCGAAACTGTTTATAATGATATCAAGTTCCGGATCGGGATGTCACTCCAGACTTTAGCAGAAATCGATGAGATTATGTTGCTACCCGAAAAAGAACAACGCCAACAACAGTTGGCAGCCTTAAAAGAAAAAGTGGCTTCGCTAAATGAACAGTCAATCTGTGGGATAGATGAATTAAAGTGGCCACTCACCAGCCGCTTCCCGAATGCCTTTTCCATCGCCAAATTATTAGTCGTATTATTCGGTGAAGAAGTCATCTGGAGATTCAAGAAATTTTTTGGCTTGCATAAGCAAGAGGCCTCTCCCTTATTGACCAACCCCAACGTACAAAAAGATAAGGAATCAGGTAAACGGCTGTAAAGGTTAGGATTAAATAAATAAAAACTTCAGTAAACAAGCTAGGTGGCAGGAGATACTTTCCTGCCACTTTTATAATGCCCAAAATAAGTGCCCCAGCTGATATTTTAAGAAATTGAATCCTTAGGCTGGCCTGTACCGTAAAGTTATTATACTTACAGGTAAGTAGATAACCTGAGCTTAAACCCAGCATTGCTCCCAGCATTTTGATGGTCTGGCCAGAGGGCATATAAGCTATTGCTACCAAGAGTAGTAGCACTAGGCTGGCACCAAGCAACTTGCGCTGGTATTGCACAATATACTCTTCTAACATCACAAAACCTAACCCAAAGGCCATTCCTGCAAAGACGTCAGTTGGGTAATGTAAGCCTAAGTAAACTCGGGAAAGTGAGATTAAAATAATTAGTGCTACGGCTAGCGTTTGATATCTTCGGCTCCGAAAGCGACTAGCTAAAAAGCCCCAGAAGGTCGCTGAACCCTGGGCGTGGCCACTTGGAAAGGAAGGGCCCGAAGCGGTCTCTGCGAAGAGCACCTTAACCTCTGAAGGAAGGGGGCGGGGCCGATTAACAATCCCTTTTAGCCATAAGTTAAACAGCATCGAGGCTAGAAAAACTATGCCTAAACGGTAACCTAGTTGTTTATTGATACACCAGTAGATAACTGGAATCGCGGCAATGTAAAATTCACCTGACCCTAAGAGGGTAAGTGCCTCAAAAAACCAAAGCAAAAATTGACCATGTAAGCTTTGTAAGCTTTGGATCACAGCTACTTCCGTCATAATACACTCCATTCCTTGCATTTATCTCATTGATTATAATTGCTTAGTGGTGGAACTAACCGGAAAGCGCTTGGCAATATAGCGGACTAACCATGCTAAACCCTCGTCCCGATTGGTAATTTTACCAATCCCTTGGGTCAAGTTGATGTCGTTTAGAATTTTACCAATGCTTGCTTTCGGCAGGTGTGGATATAAGCTAATTAGCTCTTTCCCCGAAATAATTTTCGGTGGAAAGATGACCTCTGGTTTACTGATATAAAGACGCATTAAAGAAAAGATGAACTCCCGGTATTCCTCCAGTTCCTGTTGGGTCCCTCGAAATGCAAGCTTGGCCTCCATATCAGCTAAAGCTAATAATAAGACCTCTAAGGCTTCCTCTCCCAAGTACCTAAAAAGCCGGAACCGAGCCCTGCGAGGTATCTGTTTTAAGCTGAACACTTGTAATGACCGCATATGGAGAGCATCGAGCTTGTGGGCTAATTGGGTTTCTATTTTGCTGAGCATTAAGTTTTGCGCCATTTTAACGATCATTTCCCCGCCGACTTGCTCATGACCGTAAAAAGTTATTCGACCATCCTCACGTCGTCCTTGAGTACGAGTTTTGCCAACATCATGAAAAAGTGCTGTCCATTTCAACAATTGCTCCCTACTGCGCGGGAAGCGCCCGATAGGTTTAGTCAATTGCTCAAATAAGGGCTTCCTAATATCTTCGGGAAAATCCTGGGGACTATTTAAAATTCGCTCTATACATTCATAGGTTTTTAGGCTATGGATCCAGACATTAACTGCATGATGATGGTTTTGCTCAGTAGCCTCCATAAGGATAGTCTCCGGCCAAGTCTGCTGTAATATTCCCAGTTCTAAGACCAGCGTCTGCAGGAACTGAGCTGAATTAGACAGTGCCAGTACTGTGAAGATTTCATCGCGGACTCGTTCGGGAGCTACGCTGCTTAAGAGCCCAGCATGCTGAATAATCCACTGTTTCGTGTGGTGCTCAAGAGGCCAAGCTAATTGGCCAGCTAACCTAACTGCCCTTAACATCCTAACAGGATCAGCCAAAATTACCCGCTCTGCTTGGAGCCGAATAATTTGCCGATCTAAATCGGCGAGACCATCACTATAGTCTAGGGTTTTGCTGATAAGGTCTTGCTTGAGCCGTTGCCACTTAGCACTATCTCGTTTAGTTATATGTAAGGTAGCTAAGTCAACTAAGTTTGCTCTATTGATTGGCAGCGCTAAAGCATTAATGGTTAAGTCTCTAGATAGTAGATCTACCTCTAGGGAATTTCCTTGATATTCGGCGATATCTATCACATTAATTTCTTGCCTGTGGCAGACTACTCTGCCCGTTTGACGTTGGGCATCTAATACGACAAAACTGCCGCCCAAACGGTCAGCCAAGCTCCGCGCAACCTCCAAGGCCCCAGTTGGGACTATGATATCTAAATCGTGAACTGGTCTGCCTAAGTAGCTATCCCTGAGAAAACCGCCTACTAGATAGCCTTCCCGCTCACTCTCATCAAAAATCTCTTCGATGGCTTGCCAAATCATCTTTGCACCCTCCAAAACGCCGACCTAAAATAAAGGTGCCGCTGAGGGCACCTTCATAGTTCATTTGGTTTCTCTCCAAACGGTTGCTTTATCGTTCTATTTGTATGGCCCTGGCCTGGTGTTTCGCATCCAAAATCATTGTAACATAGTCGCCCACAATAATATTGTCGAACTCGCTGGTCTGTCCGTTCAATTCAATGATAGCATCTCGCAACACAGTTACTCGCGGATTAACTTTTTCACTAAAATCATCCATTTCCTGAGTAAACTTCAGGGTATGCTTGCGGATACTAACACTGTCTACTAAACCCTCAACAACAATCTCTCCTTGTCCTTTATCGGCCGGAGTTATCGAGATTGTGGGTTCTTCCGGAGGCTCTACTATAGCTGGCTCAGTTACTGCAGGCATAGAATCCTGCTCTTCAACTGGCTGCACCTTACTTT
>CAZKEO010000061.1:0-8244 GCA_964551785.1 uncultured Eubacteriales bacterium
TCTGCCTATTACTCTTGCTTGAGCGATGCTCACGGATTTTTTACGAATTAGAAAGTGATCTTTTTTGAGCAGCACATAGCCTTTACTTTTTTTGGTGACATACCCATCCACCTTGTTCATGACAGGGCCCATCATGGGGCCGCCGTCGATTACAGCATAGTCATCCACGTTTTCCACGCAGGTACTGATGACCTCCCGAATGGAGATGCCTACTGGAACTTTAACTGTCATGCGGCGGGGAATATCACCTGCGATGGTGATATAAGTTTCCGTCACGGGGTTCCCAGCCATGGCCTGGTAGATATTCAGAGCTGTTTCCGAGTTGATGACCACACAGCCTACTTTCAGAGGAATGGAGGCTTCGGGAACAATTCTTTGGGTCAGTTCGTGTACCAAGACTTGTTCATCACCAGCAGGATAGATATCGCGGAGCTCCATTACTTCTACGTAATCTTGATATCCTAGAGTGGCAATGCTTGCTCGCAGGAGGGCAATGACTTCTTTATGTTTGCCCTTAACTCCGATAATGGCTTTGCGGGCTTCAATATATCTACCCGCCACACTTAGTCCGGTGATGATTTCAGCTGGAAACTGCGCCATTAATTGCTGATCCACCCTCAGCAAGGGTTCACACTCAGCGCCATTAAGCAGTATATACTCGGCCTTGGAAGTTAATTTAGCGTGCGTTGGGAATCCAGCTCCGCCCGCCCCGATAACCCCGGCATCTTTGATTAAGTTAATTAAATCCAAGTTATTTCACCCCCACATTCTGCACAAAGCATCTTGGATGCGCTAAAATACACAGTCTTCATCAATGATTCCCACAATGACGGCGTCAATGGGTACATCCTCCCGATTCAGCATTTTGCGCGCCGAGCTGCCAGTACAAACCAGCACTCGTTCGCCAATGCCAGCACCGATGTTATCGGCAGCTATCAGAAGACGTCCTGCGTCAGTCCCGCCAAGGACCTCCACCAACATGAATTTTAATCCTACCAGGGATTCGGCCTTTCTAGTCGACCAGATATTATCAATTACTTTGGTTGCTAGCATAAAGCTCTCACCTATTTTCAAGTTTAGATTTTATATCCTGCATAGCTACTTCCACCGAGGCGGTATCTCCGAAGATGGCTAGCATAATCATATTCTGTGGGCATTGACCTTTAATATCTTCCACTACTACCCCGGCCGCTTTTTCAGCAATATCAGCAGCGCAAACCATATCAATCAGCCGCCCTTGAACCAAACCTACAGCATCATAGTTCTCTATCGGGATGTTGGAAGCTGAGCTTTTGCGGCGAAAGAGAATATCTAAGGTCCCCTTGGAGGGTGATTTGATAATTCGGTACTCCATCTCTATAAGTCCCTCCTGTCTAAAAGCCCTCATGACAAGGCTTGCTGTCTACAAGCTTTCCTGTGTGCAATTTAGGGCAATACCCAATGGTGTTACAAACATGGGGTTTTGCGGTTTATAAGTGGGAAGGTTAGTTTGTTTGGCGATAATATCTTCGATTCCTTCCAGGCAACAGGTCCCACCTACCAGATAGATTTCTTTGACCGGGTAGGCAGTAATATGGCGACTGATAATGGAGGAAACTTTTTCAATGACAGGTCGCAAGACAGGAATTAACTCTCGATGGTTTTTGCAATCCCGCTTATATTGATCTGCTTCATCAAAACTAATTTTATAGGCACCAGCAGTAACGAGGGAAAAGTGAGTGCCTCCTGTCGGTTCGTCAGCTACATAGATCACTTGGCCGTCTTTCAGAATAGCAATCCCCGTGGTGCCACCACCAATATCAACAATCGCACCATCGTTAATCTTAAGCACTGCGTTAGCCGCCGTCGGCTCATCCAACAGGTTGGTAATTTCGAAGCCAGCCCCCTGTACCACATGCTTAATAGCTCCTGAGTCAAGGGCAAAGGTTCCCGGAGGAAGTGCTGCTGCTGCATAAATCAGTTCGGTACCCAGTTTCTGTTCCAGTTCTTGTTTAAGTTCTCTGACGATGCGAATAGCCCCGATATAGTCGACTATCATGCCATCTTTAACAACACTAGCAAACCGATAGGCACCGGCAACAGGTTGATAATTTTCATCGAGGACTGCCAACACAATATAGGCGGTTCCCAGGTCAACACCAGTATAATAAACGGAGGATTTCTGTAAGATGGGCTTCTTGATAACTTCCTCAAAATCACGAACCAGTTGATCACAGTATAGGAAAGCTGAATTTACCTTTTCCATGTTTTCCCTCCTTGGCACTTCCACATCATTATGCAGAGGATGTTAATGATCAGATTGACGGTCTCAATTAGGTCCTGCCGTGAGCAGATATGCTGCTCTTCGTCCCAATAGGCTTCTAAAATGGCTGGTTCAAGCTCTCGGAAGGAAGCGCGTAAATGATTTAACAGCGCCAGTTCTTTTCCATTGTCCAACCCCAGTTGGAACCTACTGATGTCAACCTGCTTTTCCAGCTCGTTAGCTTGTTCAGTAATTTCTGCTGCTGAGCACTCCCAAAATTGAAGGTTATCCGGAGCTAGCTGTTCCCGTTCTGCGTTTCGCACGGTTTGGAAGCATGTCCCCAACGCTATAATTTCCGCTGATAGCACAGTCTCTCGCAAGTGTAAAAGTTCAGCAGCAATTAGCAGCACTAACGATTCTATGAAGTCCATTCTGCCACGCAATCTTAGGATACTCCAGTTTTCCTGCCCCTGGGCCTGCTTCGATTCGCCGGTATTTGTCTTCTTGCCGTCAGCAGGTTGAGCATCTACCAGAGTGACTCGTCTATCTATCAGAAATTGGCGAGCACCCGGGGTAATCTTGGCATCTGATTCCAGAACATAAGTAGCAAAGGGTTCGGTTTTATATACTGCTCTCAATTCCATTTCGGTGATGAATTTCATTGCCTCACCTACCCTTCCTAATTACGGATTTCCCATTGATTTGTTGCCAAGCTAATATATATGAAGAACCTTAATTTTTCTCAGCTGATTCTTGTATTCCTATTAAATAATCTCTTAAGGCTTTTACACCTGTATGGTCTGTTAAGGAAACCCTGAAGTAGGGTTCGGAAATCCCGATTCTTTTCAACTGCTGAAGACACAAACCGCTATTTTCAGGAGCCAAATCAATCTTGGTTATCACTCCAATGACGGGACAAGTAAACGATTTGGCGAAACCGGGCGGGTATACTTCAGTGGGTCTAGCTTGATCCACCAGCATGATTACATGAGAGGCACCTTGTGCCGTTGCAATCAGGTATTTGTACATCGAAGCGTTTTCAAGATATGAGCCCGGTGTATCGATGGTATTACTGCCATAAATAACATCCTGGGTCTTTTTTAATGGTCTGCTGGAAGCATTTAATATATTGGTCAGGGTGGATTTGCCAGATTGGGTTGGACCGACAACCATAATTCGTTTTTTCATGTGCGGGTAAGCTTGGCAGGCGTGAAGCCTAACAGCTTGTCTAGGGTGTCATTAATGGCAATCAGGGCTGCTTCGACACTTGCCACGTCACCGGATATGACTAGGGATCCTGTAAAACGATCCAGAAAACCAATCTCGACCTCAGCTGTCTTGGTGGCAATATCGGCTGCGATAATGGCCGTCTCACAGGGAGTAAGGGTTAAGATTCCAATTGCTCCTTTTGCTTCAATTCCGAGCCGTTCATAGAGCTCTGTCACGGGAGCAGCTATAATATGAGCCAGTGTAACTTGCTTGCCTGGCACTGATTCCTGAATAATCCGTTTGCGATCAAACAGCTCGTCTGTACTCATAAAACCCCTCCTTCCGATAAAAGTAGCGCCATCCCTCTTAATGTCTAATCACTTCAACCTGTAAGTCAGCATAACTCTTGATAAACTCTTCAATTTGATCCAACTCTGCTTCTTTAAAGCTCAGATCTTCGGTAAGGGCGTATTGCAGGTCTAATTGCTTGTATTTGTTGATGCCCAATTTATGATAGGGAAGCAAGTCGATGCCTTGAAAGTTTTTGTAACTTTTGAAGGGTTGTAGAAACTCCAAGGTTCTCCGAAGGGTGTCTTCACTATCATTCAATCCCCTGATGAGGGGCATCCTGACTTTGACTGCGAAGCCACGGCGGACGAGCTCTGTGAGGTTATCTAGAATACGCTCATTACGCACTCCTGTTAGCTCATAATGCCGCTCAGAATCAATATGCTTTATAGCATAGAGCAATAAATCGGTGAATTGGGCTATCCTGAGCAAGGAGTCCAGCTTGACCTATCCACTGGTTTCAATGGCTGTGTGGATTCCCATTCGTTTACATTCCGTCAGTAGGTTGGTGGCAAATTCCGGCTGTGCTGTGACTTCCCCTCCCCCAAGAGTGACTCCTCCACCTGAACTCAGGTAGAAGAGTGCATCTTGTTGGATGATTTCCAAAACGTCGGAAATGGTTTTGTCCGAGCCGACGATGGACAAGGCCTGTTTAGGGCAAACGATTTCGCATTTGCGGCAACCTATACAATCAATGCTTCTGTTTACTCGATGCTTAGAGCTTTCGTGCTTAGTTGCTAGTTGCCCGTCTGCTTCAGCCAGGAAAGAATGTAGCTGGACAGGACAAGCAGCAATACAGTTACCACAGTGAATGCAGGAATCTTCTTTGTACATGACCTGATATTTTCTTTCGAGTCCCTCGGGATTTGAACACCATTGGCATCTCAGGGGACACCCTTTGAAAAATATTAAGGTTCTCACGCCCGGTCCATCATAAATGGAATATTTCTGGACATTAAAGATTCTGGCTTTTCTTTCTAAGATGCTGCTGGTTTCTGTACTCATAATGCCCCCGCCCCTTAGTAAATGCCCACTAAAGTTTATTTCTGATTCCAACGCTTGGGAAGATACTTCTGGAGAAGTCGATTCCCTTCTTCATTGATGGAGTAGTAAATGACCAATTCTCCCTTGTCGTCCAGTGTCACATCATTATCGTCAATTATAAAGTTCGCTTTCATATCTAAGAGATGATCCATAAAGACTGCTTTCTTAAATTGTTTTTCCGTGCCATATTCTGGTTCTAGTGCCTTCATAATCTCGTCAACATTGGTTTTATTAACTGTGGAAATATAATGCAGTAGTCTAAACCGTAGTGGTAATATATCAGCCATCTTTACGCCGCCTCCCCTTTTTTGAAAAATTCCTTAGGGTTAATGGCCACCAGCGTAGCACCTAGCAGTACCAAGCCACTGCCAATAACTAAATTCTGGGTCAGGGCTGAGTTCATGAAGACAACAGAGAAGATCACGCCCCACGCGACATAGGTTCCATTTAGAGCCATTCCTTTGGAAACCCCAATGGTAGTGTTGGCCTTATACCAGGCTAGGTAAGATACCCCTGCCGCCAAGGCAGCAATGGCAAAGGCGCCAAACGCTCCAGGTAAAGTGATAACATTGGAGATGACAGCCCAGCCACCTACGAAAGGAAGCACGAAAATTGCTAGAAAGAGACCGGAAGTTAATTCTCGGATATTGATGGCAATTTTGGGGTCGATCATGGACATTCCGAATACGGCCAGAACGGCTTCAGCGCCCCATCCTAAAGCAGCTAATGATGCAAAGAGAATACCCAGGTAGAAGTTTGGATTGTTGCCACCTTCAGGCGGCACATAGGATATCACGATCGCTCCGATTACTGAGAGTAGCATGCCAAGCATAACGCGGGGCACGATTTGTTGTTTCAGAAAAATCCGGGAAAGAATAGCACCAACAATGGGGTATAAGGCGGTAATTGTTAAAGCATAAGCAGGTCCTGCCATCGAAATTCCCAGCAGATATCCACCATTTGCAATGGGTCCACCTAGCAAGGCAGCCAAGCAAACCATTAGACCGGGAAAGGTTTTAAGACTACGCATGATTTCCTGAATACGTCCGGCCCCACCGTTATAAATTAGTAGCCAGAGGCCTGCTAAACTATCATTCATACAGGCTGCAGCTAGTGGTATGGCATATAAGGCAGCGCTATCACCCAAGGTAGGTACCAAACCCAAAGCCAGTCCCAAAAGTACACTGTTTAATCCCCAGGTAGCTCCGCTGAAAAGACCGGTAAAGACGCCTTTTCTAGCAAAATTGTCATTCAATTTTTCCCTCATCATAATGGCTTTTTGATTTACCGAGATGCTCATATAGAAATACTCCATCCTTTTTTAAGGAATATCTGAAGAGCTAGCATGCTTCAGATATTCCGGATAACTCATGGCCTGCTTAAAAATGCTCTAATACGGTTCTGCTGATAATCTCATCCTGTACTTCCTTGCACAGCTCTACGAAGTAGGCGCTATATCCAGCGACACGAATGATTAAGTCTCGATACTTGTCAGGTTCTAGTTGAGCTTTTTTCAGTACTTCATTATCAACATAGCTGAATTGCATTTGACCATTGCCGAGAATGGATGCTGTTCTGAGTAAGGTGATCAGACCGTTTTCTCCTTCCGGCGTTTCCAGAATGCCGCGTAACAGTTTGAAGTTATGCACCATGCCAATATTCATGGACTCACTACTCAGCTTACTAACCGATTTAATGATTGCGGTAGGTCCCAATTTATCAGCACCTTGAGTCGGGCTGATTCCATCGGAGAGAGGAGCCCAGTTAAGCCTTCCATTGGCTGATGCACCGGTAAGTTCCCCGATGGGCGTGTTGTTCGAAATCGAAAGGGTGCCATGAGTGAACTGGGAATATAACATTTTAAATGTGTTGTGAACCCTTTCAGTCCAAATGATGAGGTCAGCGGCAATTTCATCAGCATAATCATCATCATTCCCATATTTCGGTGCATTCAGGCAGTCAGTCCGAAGGGTTTCGTAGCCTTCGAAGTTCGCAGCCAAGGCATCTCTGATTTGTTTCAAGCTATATTTCTTGTCATCAAAGACGAGCTTTTTAATTGCTGCCATCGAATCAGCATAGGTTCCCAAGCCTGAGAAGATCAGGCCGGGGCCGGCATTGATTAGAGCTCCACCATTGGTAACATCAGTGCCTTTTTCCATACAACCTTCTACTAGCAGGGACATCAAGGGTTTGGGAGCAAGTTCTCTGTGAACTCGCTGGCTGACAATGGTTCCAATCGCCGATAGACGGATAATATGTTCTATTTGCTGTTTGCAGGCAGCGTCAAATTCTTCGTAGGTCTTGATATTGTCAAGATCGCCTGTGTCAATTCCTTGCTTGGTGCCATGCCATTTCATAATGCCGCGATTGAGCACAAATTCGATGGCAATGGGCCATTGGGTATAACCAGTAGAGGTCCATTGATAGATTCTGCCCGATTTTTGCGGTTCCACGCAACCCATTAGGCAATAATCCCGGGAATCTTCAATCGAGAAGCCCTTGGCAAGCATCATTTTAATATGGGTATCATCAAAGTGGCAGGCGGGGAACCCAAGCCCTGCTTTCACAACTTCTACGATTTTCTTCATATATTTTTGCGGTGAATTGTTGTGAATCCGGCAAGCAAGGGATGGTTGATACATCTTGGTAAAACGAACGGCATCCATGATCAGATATGTCAGGTCATTAGTGGCGTCGCCGCCTGTTCTCTTCTGTCCGCCTACGGTACAGTTGACAAACGGTTGATAGCCTGCGAAGTATTTTGCTCCCAGTTCACTAGACAGCCACATGACTTCAGAGCATTTAATCGTAAAACAACTCAACAGCTCAAAGGCTTCCAGTTTATTGATGCGACCAGCTTCCAGATCAGCCTTGAACATGGGATAAATGTATTGATCCAAGCGTCCGAGGGAAATACCAGTTTGGTTTTCTTCCACTACAAACAGCGATTGCAGGGTCCAGACTGACTGGAGTGCTTCATGGAAGGTACGGGGCGGATTGGCCGGTACCTGAGTCATGATTTCAGAAATCTTGTATAGTTCTTGCTGGCGGCCTGAGTCTGGTTCTCTGTCACCCAGTTCTCTGGCATAATCAGAAAGTCGTTTGGCATACGCTAAAATGCCGTCACAAGTCTCAATTTCAGCTTTATAGAAGTAAATCTTATCTAAGTCAGCCGGATTTTCCATCGACAATTGGCTTAAGCGGTCGACAGCTTCCTGTCTGGCACCATTAATGCCTTTTTTGATTAGGATGACATCATAACCCGGACAGGTATCACCACCGCCATTGACCTGGTGATAAGAAAGATCACTGACAAAAGCTTCTCCGGAAAAGGACCATACACCAGCCTCTTGATATTGATTCTGACAAGCCTCATCCAGGCTCTTACCTTCCCAGTAGGG
>CAZKEO010000062.1:0-7986 GCA_964551785.1 uncultured Eubacteriales bacterium
CTTATGCTTCAGGGAATTCAGACCTTCGCTGCTTAATTATGGTGTCAAACTAACGAGGCAAAAGTAACCGTGATATCGCGAATATCTTATGTATAAGTGAAAAAACTGTCAAAAATCATATCAGTAATATTTTTCGTAAACTGCAAGTAGAAGACCGGACCCAAGCGGCACTGTTCGCAGTAAAAACTAAACTTGTCGATCTATAAGCTATAGTCAACACCTTTTCACATAAATGCCAAACCAACATGGGACTAAAGTCCTTCATAAATGAATCCTAAGATGGATTGGAACATGTGATAAATGGTGCTAAACTTAAATTGTCATCAGAGTATTCGACGAGAAACTCTGTAGAATGACAAAAGCAAAAGACACAACGATAATGGCAAACTTACTGAAAGGTAAGGACGCAAAGCAATGGGTCTAAGACGGGTAACCGTTATGATCGCCAGGCTGCCGAAATGTGGATTCGGGGTTTAATATAACCTCTCACCATCGGCTCAGCTGGTGGAGAGAGGTTTTCTGTTGTGTCTAACTGCACTCCACCGTTGTTTAACAATTTAGAAGGGAGCTGGTATTTATGACAAACATGCTAAAACGTTTATGGACCGAACAAGAGGGACAAGGTATGACTGAGTACGGTTTAATCTTGGGAATTATCGCGATTGCGGTAATTGGGGCTTTGATAGCTATGAAAAACAAAATAGTAGCATTGTTTAACACCATTACAACTAACAATCAGTTCTAAGAAAAATGTCTGACCAAGACGGGAAATATTAATGGTAGATAATTGGCAATCTATAGACCCTACTTAAGACTACTTGAGTAGGGTCTCATTATCATAGGGAGGTTTTTCGTGACCATGGCTAATTGGATTTTGCTTTGGCTGATCGTTCTAATATCCTTATACACTGACCTGATGGAACGAAAAATCTATAACAAGGTCCTCCTGCCAGGTGTGCTTTTGGCCCTAGGATTAAATCTTTGGGAGGCTGGGATGGCTGGGATGTTGGCCAGTGTAAAAGGACTTTTGATTGGTCTGGGCATTTTCCTAATCCCCTTTTTGCTCGGTGGCATCGGCGCTGGTGATGTTAAGCTGATGGGCTTTATTGGTGCTGTTAAAGGTGCTATTTTCGTTGCTTTGACAGGCTTGGGAACGGGAGTGGCCGGGGGACTAATTGCCTTGGTGATTTTGCTGAGAGAGCAAAGGTTGCTCGAAGCTTTAAGGCGAATTGGCTCCAGTTTGTTTTTGTTCTGGAGTGTGAAAAATCGGGATAGCTTACAGGCACTTGATCAGCAAGAGTTTTCGAAGACCTTTCCTTATGGAGTAGCAATAACTTGCGGAGTTTTGGCGGCAACACTCTTAACAATAACCTAGGGGTGTTGGAGAAGAGGTGTAACTATGCTTGGCTTAAGACTGAAACAGATGCGTAATGAAAAAGGACAAGCGATGGTGGAACTGGCTCTAGTCTTGCCCTTGTTACTAATTTTGATATTTGGCATTGTGGAATTTGGGAGAGTCTTTAATGCTTATCTAATTGTCAATAATGCTGCCAGGGAAGGTGCGAGAGTGGGAGTAGTAGGGGCGACGGATACCACTATTACTCAAAAGACGAAAGACACTGCGCTTACCCTGGATCCTTTGCAGATTGCGACCACGATTACCCCGATCAGCTCTTCGCGGGTAAGGGGCGCGGCACTAACGGTTGCGGTGGAATATCCAGTAACTATCTACGCACCACTAATCATGGATATTGTGGGTAATCCCTATACTGTTCATGGTTCTGCCACAATGCGTGTCGAATAGGGGGTGGCAAGATGAAGAGAATGTTTAGGCGCTTAATGAAGGAAGAATCGGGAGCTACTTTGGTATTGGTTGCCATCGGGATGACGGTATTTATGGGAATCACCGCGCTAGTTACTGATGTGGGAATAATTTATTTGGAAAAAGCCAAGCTTGCCAATGCCATGGATGCAGCTACACTCGCTGGAATCCAGGAGTTGCCAGGAAGTCCCACGGCGGCCCGAAATGTGGTTAATCAGTATGCTGCCCTCAACGGGGTTGATCCAAGTGCGTTAGTCGTAACGATTGGTTCAGATAACAAGAGTTTAACTGTACAAGGGAATGGTAGTGTCAATCTATTGTTTGCCAAAGTCTTAGGGTACAACACCAAACAGGTGACAGCCTCAGCTAAAGCAACAGTAGGGGCATTGAAGTCAGCTACGGGAGCAGTGCCTTTTTCCATCCAAGATCAGACATTGGTATACGGACAAGAATACATCCTAAAAGAAGGCGATGGGACCAATGGCTGGTTTCAGGCGATTGCTTTGGGTGGACATGGGGCTAGTATCTATGAGAACAATATCAAGTATGGTTATAGTGGTACGATTACGATAGGTACCAATTTAGACGTTGAGACTGAGCCTGGTAATAAATCAGGTCCGACTGCCAATGGTGTCAATTACCGCATTAATGCTGACCCGCACTATCCGAAATGTACAGCGAGCAATTTCCAGCGTGACTGTCCCAGGATTGTCACTGTCCTGGTTGTATTACCACCGGATGGCGGTGGAAGAACTGGCATCGAAATTAAGGGTTTTGCTTCCTTTTTACTAACAGAGGCCTCGCCTGGTTCGGGTAATGAAAGTATTGTAAAAGGTTACTTTATTAACAATATTGCCTCTGGCGAGATTGATACGAGCTTAGCTGGGTATGGACTGAATGGAGTGAAATTAACCGAGTAAGCAGGGAGGTGTTTCGGCAGAATGTCTAATAAAAAAATTATCATTGCGGCTTTGATTTTTGGATTGATCACAGCCTTTGCGGTTTATTACTATCTTCAACAAGCTAAAGCAGAATTAAACAATGTTCAGACTTATCCGGTACTGGTGGCCAAAGCTGCTATCCCGGCTAAAACAACACTAAAGCCAGGTATGATTGAAATCAAAAACATACCAAGAGCCTATATTCACCCCCAAGCTTTAGTAGAATTAAAAGCTGCTGCCGATAAAGTTACCATTGTGGAGATTACGGCAGGTGAACAAATTCTCGGTTCAAGATTAGTTAGTACCAAAGATACGGGCAGTGGCTTAAGTTATGTAGTGCCAGAGGGCTTAAGAGCAATTTCGGTAGGCGTAAATGCGGTAACGGGTGTATCTTCGCTCTTGCAAACTGGTGATGAAGTTGATGTCGTTGGTCTGATGGAAGTTGATAACGGCGTAGCAGGGGCACCAGCCGGAGGTACGGCAGGAGGCAAAACATCTACCTCGGTGGCAAAAATCATTATGCAAAAGGTAACTATCTTAGCAATTGACCAAAAATTAGAGCGGGTAAAGGCAACAGCAGAGGGCAAAGAGGGTGCCCCTCCAGCAACAACTACCATAACTCTGGCCGTCAAGCCAGAGGATGTAGAGAAGCTGGTCTTGATCAGTGAACGGGGTGTAATTAGTCTGGTTTTGAGGTCACCTGTTGATCAGGGTAAATATGTCCCCAAAACTTATTCGCCCAAGGATTTTATGATCCGTTAGCGTACTGTGGGGAGGTGGATCTGTATGTCGAAAATTCGGATTCTGGTAGTTGATGATATTGCAGAAACTAGAGAAAATATCAAAAGATTATTATACTTTGAAGCGGATATGGAAGTAGTCGCAGAGGCTGAAAACGGAGAGGTTGCTATCAGAATGGCAGAAAAGCTCTATCCAGACATCATTCTGATGGATATTAACATGCCTGTCCTATATGGGATCTCTGCGACTGAAAAAATTGCACTATCGGTCCCTAGTGCCGGGGTAATCATAATGTCGGTTCAGGGGGAACAAGAATATTTGAAAAAAGCTATGATGGCTGGGGCTAGGGAGTATATGATTAAACCCTTCAGTAGTGACGAATTAGCTCAAACTGTTCGGAGAGTTTATGAGTTTGAAAAAAAGCGCAAGCTGCAGCTAATTAGTACCGAAAAAGGGCCACGGATTAATAAGGAACCCAAAATTATTACGATCTTTAGCACCAAAGGAGGAGTCGGTAAGACTACTATTGGTACCAACCTAGCAGTAAGTATTGCTAGAGAAACGGGTGCTAGGGTGGCTCTGGTAGATTTAGACCTCCAGTTTGGGGATGTCGCAGTTATGCTTAATGTGGTGCCTAAGCGGACTATTACAGAGCTAATTCAAGAAGTTGCCAGTCTGGATGCTAATGTGCTGGAAACCTTCTTGGTTCCACATGCTTCTGGGATTAGAATTCTACCAGCTCCAACCAGGCCAGAATACGCAGAATTAATTACAGCCAGCCATATTGAGAAGATTTTAGGCTTACTGAAAACTAATTATGATTATATCATCGTGGATACACCAGCTTTTTTCCATGAAACTAATCTGACAGCTATCGAAATGTGTGACCAGATTCTACTAATTATCTCCATGGAGCTACCCACCATTAAAAATGTCAAGTTAGGGCTGGAGGTTTTAGAGTCTCTTCACATGAGGGGCAAAATCAAGCTGATTCTGAATCGATCTTCTAATGACATCGGGATTAAATATGCCGATGTGGAAAGAAGTTTAGGCTTAGCAGTTGCTTGCCATATCCCTAGTGATGGCCGCACAGTGGTGAATTCTGTCAACAAAGGAGTACCCTTTGTGATTAGTGACGGTAATTCCAAAGCCTCTCAAGCTATCCGCGACTTGGCAAATATTGTGGTAGATGACACCGGGAATCAAGAAGAACTACGTCAAGAGAAAAAGAGTTTTATAGGTCGCCTATTTGGCTAATGCCAAGGTGAAGAGACGCTGCTGATAAGTAGGAGTTGAAAATAGATGTCACTTTTACAAAGACTAGAAAAGGAAAAGGGTGTAAAACAGGAAGGCACTCAGCAGACCGAAAAGAAAAAGGAAGAGCAAAAGCTGGCTCGTGATCCCCACCGCGACCTAAAACAACAAATTCATCACAATATTATTAAACAGATTGACCAGGCTGCGATGGAGGAATTAAGTAAAGGGGAGAATTCTGAAAAGCTGCTCCAGCAGATTGAGGATATGTCCTCAGCTTTTATTGAAAAAGAAGCAGGCTTCATCTCGCGGGCAGATCGCCAAAAGATTATTCAAGAGATCGGGGATGAGATAGTTGGCTTTGGTCCCATCAACCCCCTGCTGCAGGATCCATCTGTGTCGGAGGTTATGGTTAATGGACCAGACCAGGTTTATGTAGAACGCAGTGGTAAACTCGTCCTAACGGATGTCAATTTTCGTGATAATGATCATGTGCTCCATATTATCGAAAAAATTGTTGCTCCCATCGGGCGCAGAATTGATGAGAGTATGCCCATGGTAGATGCCCGTTTACCTGATGGCTCACGGGTTAATGCCATTATCCCACCTTTAGCTTTACGGGGGCCGACCATTACCATTAGAAAGTTTTCGAAGGATCCTCTGAAAGTGGAGGACTTGATTCGTTTTGGATCGCTGACAACGGAGATGGCTAAGTTTCTCGATGCGTGTGTTAAGGCACGATTGAACATTGTCGTATCAGGGGGTACTGGCTCAGGGAAAACGACCACCTTGAACGTGCTATCCTCCTTTATTCCTGAAGATGAAAGAATTGTCACCATCGAAGATGCTGCCGAAATTCAGCTACGTCAGGAGCATTTGGTCACCTTAGAAACACGCCCGCCCAACATTGAGGGCAAGGGTGCAGTTACTATGCGAGATTTAGTCAGAAACTCCCTCCGGATGCGCCCTGATCGGATTGTGGTTGGTGAGGTGCGGAGCGGTGAAGCTTTAGATATGCTACAAGCCATGAATACAGGCCACGATGGCTCGCTGACCACTGGTCATGCCAACTCGCCTAGAGATATGTTAGCCCGTTTGGAAACAATGGTTTTAATGTCCGGGATGGATTTACCAGTTAGGGCGATTCGAGAACAAATAGCTTCCGCAGTTGATTTATTCGTCCAGCAAAGCCGCTTGAAAGACGGTAGCCGGAAAATCACCCATATCACTGAGGTACAGGGGATGGAGGGTGAGGTTGTAGTTTTGCAGGATATCTTTGTGTACGAACAAGCAGGTATCGATGACCGGGGCAAGATTGTGGGCCGTTTTCGACCGACTGGGATCAGGCCCAAGTTCATGCATAAACTGGAGGCCTCCGGAATCAAGCTTCCTGACGACCTCTTCGCTAGAAATATGTAATAAGCCATTCGGAGGTGGAGTGGATGCAATCTCTAATCATGTTCCTGTCCTTCATTACGGCAACCTTGCTGGTTATGGGGATTTTGCTGTTTCTAACCAAAGAACGGAGAACCTTGGATGAGCGAGTGCTAACCTTTACCACTGCTCGCCAACATGGGCAGAGAATTACTGCTATCAAGCTGAAGCCAAACCCACAGAATTTAATGGCTCTCTTCCAACAAGCCAGTAAAATTTTCGCTGGTAAATCTTACACCAAGAAAATGGAAGCGGAGCTTTCGATGGCTGACATTCCGCTTCGGGGAGAAGAATTTTTTCTAGCTAACCTCCTAGCGGCGCTTTTGCCAGGCATCTTAGGTTTGCTAATATTTAATGACTTAGGTGCGGGAATGATTCTGGGAGTCCTGGGGTTTTTGTTTCCGAGATTATTAGTTGGCAGAGCTAAACGCAAGCGAATTACTAAATTTAATGAACAAATTGGCGAAGCACTTTCTGTAATGTCCAACTCCTTAAGAGCAGGATTTAGCTTTCTACAGACAATGGAGATGGTTAGTCGGGAAATGTCGCCCCCAATTGGGGATGAATTTGGGCGCTGTTTACGGGAGATTAACCTAGGTACCCCCACGGAACAATCCCTGGTTAACCTCGGACAGCGGATTGCCAGTGACGACTTGGATTTAGTCGTGACAGCCGTATTAATTCAACGGCAGGTAGGTGGTAATCTTGCTGAAGTGTTGGATAGCATATCTCATACCATCCGGGAGCGCATTCGCATTAAAGGTGAGATCAAGACCCTCACCGCACAGGGTCGTTTATCTGGAATGGTTATTGGAGCAATGCCACTGGTCTTAGGTATCTTGTTATATCTCATGAGCCCTGATTATATTGGGACCCTTTTCAAAAGTAATACCGGCTGGGGCTTAGTAATTGCAGGAATTATTTCACAAATAATTGGGATTGCGGCGATTAACAAGGTTGTTAATATTGAGGTCTAAGTGGAGTGGGGTGAAAATATGATTTGGCTAATTATCGTTGCTGCTTTTGGCACCGGCTTCTTGCTTTTTCTAGTAGCCTTTTTGTTACTCTTTCGGAGTAAACGAGCGATTTCAAGTAGATTAGAACTCTTTACTCGGGTTCAAGGCCCAAAAAACTTTGATGAGGAGAAACTCAGTAAACCATTTATAGAAAGAGTGGTAAAACCAGTTATCGAGCGCTTAGCAGCATACTTGGCTCGGCTGATACCTGCCAAGAAAAGTGTTGATCTCCAGAAGAAGCTACTAATGGCAGGTACACCAGGGGGCTTTACGGCAGGCGAATTTGTGGTTATTGAATATTGTTTGGCGGCGGCGCTTACTGTTGGTGGAATTTTTCTAACCTTACCTTCCGGCTCAGACTTGTTTACAGTAGTTCTGGTTAGTGCTGCCGGGGCTGGCTTGGGATTTTACCTCCCGAGAGTTTACCTCCAACTGCCGGCTTCCGGGCGGCAGTCCGGGATTTAAAGGAACTTACCTGATGTGTTAGATTTGCTTACTGTTAGTGTTGAAGCTGGCTTAGGTTTCGATGCCGCCTTGTTTAAGGTTATCGAGAAAACTAAAGGAGTTTTGGCTGACGAGTTTAATCGGATGTTGCAAGAAATCAAAATGGGCAAGCCCAGAAGAGAAGCTCTGCGTGACATGGGACAACATTCAGGTAATGAAGATCTGCAATCCTTTATTGGCTCTTTAGTACAAGCAGACCAGTTGGGAGTCAGTATTGGTAATGTTTTGCGGCTCCAGTCAGAGCAAATGAGGGGGAAACGGAGACAGCGGGCTG
>CAZKEO010000063.1:0-7972 GCA_964551785.1 uncultured Eubacteriales bacterium
TTTCGCCCATGCTTCTTATTTTGGTGAATTAAATCTCTACTCAGTAAAATAGGAACCATCAGCGCAATTGGAAAGGCTAAGTAATGTACGAACACTCTGGCGGACCTCCTCGAACAAGCTCCGATTTATCCCATAAATATTTGCTATCTGGTAAAATAATTCCTCTATTTTGAGTATTAAAGTCAAGATTATTTTCTAATAGTGCCCTGAGAAGTGGTGCGAGCATTTACTTTGGTAACTGCTTCAAGGTAAAATTAAGCAAAATCCATCCAAAGGAGGTGTCCCCTGATGCGCTACGAAGGTACTGTCTATCGTCCACCTAGTGAAGCTGGTAGTCTGTTGATTCAAGCCACAATTGGCTGCCCCCATAACAAGTGTAGCTTTTGTGGCTTATACAAGGGAACTAAATTCCGATTTCGTCCATTAGAAGATATTAAAGCCGATCTAAAGCAAGCCTTAGAGTATTATGGTCCCTCAGTCAAAACCATCTTCTTCCCTGATGGTAATACCATTTGTTTGCCCACCAAAGACCTGCTGGAGCTTTGCCAATACTCTCACCAGCTCTTTCCTCAGTTGGAGCGCATTACCGTCTATGGTTCGGCCAAATTCATCCTACGCAAAACTCTAGCCGAACTCCGTAGCCTGCAGGAAGCTGGTCTCAGCCGAATTCATTGTGGGATGGAGAGTGGTGATGATGTCACGCTGGCCCATATTTCTAAGGGAGCTACGGCGGCTACCATCTTGGAAGCTGGACTGCGAGCAAAAGCAGCCGGCCTCGAGATCAGCGAATATGTGTTAATTGGAATTGGCGGTAGGAGTCGTTGGCAGGAACATGCCTTGGAAAGTGCTCTGGTCTTGAGTGAGCTGCAGCCTGACTTTATCCGCCTCCGGACATACTATCCCGTCCCAGAAACTCCCCTTTATGAGGAAATCACCAAGGGTGAGTTTGAGTTACCTTCACCACATGAAGCCCTCCGGGAAATCCGACTGTTAATCGAAAACTTGCAGGGATCGCAACTGCTGCTAAGTGACCATATTTCAAACTTTTGTAATCTCAATGGCAGGCTACCCGAAGCGAAGCAAGCGATGCTAGCCGAAATCGATCGGGTGCTGGCAATCGATGAAGCCCACCTCCAAAGACAACTGACCCACCTGTAGGATGCTTAGTCTTGCTTGGTTTCAGCCATTTCATATAATTTATCGGCTGTCTCGAGGATTAAATCCAAGGAGTGAATTTTTTGTTGCCAGTGTGCTGGGATGCCGCTTTGGCCATAGTAGGCCCCAGCGATCTGACCGTAGACGGCTCCGGTAGTGTCGGCATCATCACCTAGATTAACCGCCAGCAAGGCGCCTTCTTCAAAGGAGGTGCTGTGATAAAAAGCCCATAAGGCCGCTTCTAGTGAATCAACCACATAGCCAGTCCCTTTGATTTCAGGGGGACTTTTTCTTTTGAAGGAACCGTCAGCAATTTCGGCGATTTTGTGATCTAGGGGCTGTTGTTCCCAGAGCCCTTTGACCGGCGCAAAACGCTTAGCCAGGATTTCTTCTTTGACAAAACCATTCATAATCCCAACAATTAGACCTCCCAAATACCGGCAGGCATCGACCGCACTTCCGGCCCCATGGGTGGTCAGTGAGCTTTCACCTGACAGCTCAACTGCCTCTGCTGGTCGATTAGCATAGCACAAAGGTACTGGCGCTAACCGCATAATGGAACCATTCCCGGCAGACATCGAATCTGTCGAACCGCAATAGGGCTCCCAGGTCATTTGAAAAGTTTGCAGAGCCTGAAAAACTGTGTTGCCAATGTCGAAACACTCCCCGGTACTACTTAAATATCCTTCTTGGTGCCAGGCAGTGTACTTTTCTAATTGGTCTAAAGGATCAAAATCCTCTTTTTCAATCAAGCTGGCGGCTAAACATAAGGCCATGGAGGTATCGTCTGTCCATTGCCCTGCTTCCAGGTTATGGGGACCTCCTCCTACAATATCGTTGATTGGTTCAAAACTGCCGGGAAGTTTAAATTCTAGTGTGGTGCCCAAGGCATCTCCCACTGCTAAACCCAGCAAACAACCACGGTAACGGTCACGCTTATCTTTCATCTTCACAAGCCCCCAATCAGTTGGTTTCTGCCTACCATATTTCGCTATGCTGGGTAGATTTACCTCTAAGTTTGGCCATAAAAATGACCAAAAATCACAAAACCCCTGACCTATTGTTAAACTGATACCTTCTAAATCAGTCAACGATAGCGTCAGGGGTTCTTGGACTTATTTTCCGCTGACCGCGGAAGGCTTTTGATTTTATTCAGGTTTGCCGTGGGCTAAAACTTCCCCGCCAACGCCGACATTTTCATGGTTTATTTCGTGAATTAAGACGATAAAAGCCCGTTCAGGTATCCCAGTCACTTCACTAGATACCTCGGTATAACGCTTAATTAATTGCGCCTTCTTTTCCTTGGAAATGGGCCCGATTTCTAATGTGATTACTGGCATCGGCTCTACCTCCTAATATGATATTTGCTGGGTGCTGACATCTAATACCCAAATAGATTATGCCACACAGGACGCTTAGGCATTAATTAAAGCTTACTTATTCATGACTTTATTGACATTTTTTATTAGGATGGAAATTGTCCCATCAGGGTTATTAATAAACTCCATAATCTCTTTATTGTTGTAAAAGTGTGAAGGAAAATTAATTTCAATACCACTATCTGTTTTCAGCTTCTGGTTACGATAGGTTTTGCCAGGATTACTTTGCTCCGGAATGCGTACAGAACTTTCCGTTATACCAGCGTTTTTGACCTCTGCTAGGTATTCATGTTTAAAGGCCTGATTATGTCCAAACACGGCATCTGCAACCTCAGCAACCTTGATCTCCTTAGCATCTTCGATAGTTTCTGCTATACAACTTCTAAACTTGCTGACTTTCTGAAAGTCCTCTTCATTGGTTAGCTGTTTGCTGATTTTATTTACTGATTTATCAAGGATCTTGAGCTTTTGCTTATAGGACAATTCACTCTTACAGCGCAAAAAATATTTTGAGAGGTAGTATTCTTTTTCAGCACAAATCTCGTAGGCTTTCTCGATAATTTGTAATTCCTGATTAGCTAGATTTACCAGGATACATTCATCAACCTTTTGGGTTTCATTTGGCAAAGTCGTTTTGTGCTTGATTAACCTATTAATCTGCCCTGCTTCGGTGCTGGAAACATAATGGATGTAGCTACTTCGATAATTACATTTCATAATAGCCAAATAGTTCAGCTCTGCCAGATTGTACAGCACAAAAATTAGATCTGCCGAGGGAATAGCGGGGTTCTGCAGCATAATACCAAATAACCTAGTTGCCAGAGCTCTGCTGATATCCCCAAAAGCTGCCTGATCCTCACTGATTTGCTTAATCAGATTATATACTTCATTGCTATCGGGTTCAAACTGGGCGTTTTTTAGATCGCCATCACTATGTATTTTAGCCAGGTGTTTTTCTAGAAAGTCATTATTATCTTTTTCGATTTCCAGTTCTTGTTCTGAAAGCACTGGTACCTCATTGTTGCTGTCCAGTATGTGTAATATCGCCTTTGTGATCATCTTTGCTGTCCCTCATTTATCTTTTTGTTTACGTAAACTTGATCTGGCCATTTTCAAAGGCACTAATGCGTGCTAAGGACTCTACGCGAATGCCCTCGTCACGTAACTGTTGGCCCCCTGGTTGGAAGGCTTTTTCGATCACAATCCCCACCCCTACCAAGGTTGCTCCAGACTGGCGAACAACTGCCACCATCCCTTGGGAAGCTGCCCCCATAGCCAGGAAGTCGTCCAAAATTAAGACTCGATCCTCTTTGGCGAGGTAACGTTCCGAAACACACACTGACACCTTTTCCTGTTTGGTAAAGGAATATACTTCAGCTGTGTAAACTCCCTCCACGAAGGTGGACGGCAACTTTTTTTTGGCAAAGACCACCGGCACATTCATTTCCAAACCGGCCATTACAGCCACAGCGATCCCGGAAGCCTCGACAGTCAGGATTTTGGTTACTCCCGCATACGCAAAACGCCGGGCAAATTCCTTACCCATACTGAGGAACAGCTTAGGGTCACGTTTGTGATTGAGAAAAGAACCCCCTTTGAGGACTTTTGCCCCGCTTAGGTTACCCCCTTTCACTAACACCACTTTCAGCAATTCCACTTTGGTCAATCCCTTCTTTATATGTTAGCGTTCTTCCCGTTGATAAGGTAGGCCCAGGGCACCTGGAGCTGCTGCCCGCCGAGTTTTGGTCTCTCTAGTTACCAGCACTAGTACTAAAATGGTCAGCAGATAAGGTAGCGCCTTTAACAAAAAGGGCGATACCGCTATGTTCATGGTTTGAATTCGAAAACCTAAGGCATCGACACCACCGAAGATATAGGAACCCAGCAGTGCTTTAAAGGGGTCCCACATGGCAAAAATCACTAGAGCTACAGCGATCCAACCCCGCCCAGCAGTCATGTTTTCCAGCCAACTAGGTGCATAGGCCAACGAAAGATAGGCTCCACCTGCCCCGGCCAACATACCACCAGTAGCAATACTAAGGTAGCGGGTTACTGAGACACTAATTCCTACCGCATCTGCCGCCCCTGGGTTTTCACCCACCGCGCGAAGCTGTAAACCCCAACGCGTCCGGTATAAGAAAAAGGCCAAGAGAGCTACTAAAAGATAACTGACATAGACTAAAGCATCTTGCTTAAACAAAATTGGTCCCAATACTGGGATGTCCGAAAGCAAAGGCACATCCACATGCTTGAAGGTTTGCTGGAGCGGGATCCCGACATAGGGTTTCCCGATGTAACTGCTTAAACCAGTCCCAAAGATGGCCAAAGCTAAACCACTTACTACTTGATTAGCCCGCAGGGAGACAGTGAGAAAGGCGTGGATCAGGGCTACTAATCCCCCAGCTAGCATGGCTGTCGCAAAGCCTGCCCAAGGGTTACCCGTCTGCAGGGCAGCCACGTAGCCTGCAACTGCACCTACCAGCATCATACCTTCTACTCCTAAGTTAAGTACACCAGAACGCTCCACCAGGATTTCTCCCAATGCGGCGAACAAGAGCGGTGTACCTGCGGTAATGGCAGTTGCCAAGACGGCAACAATTAAAGTGCTATCCATTGCGTACCACCTCCCTGAGTTTTAGGCGGTAATTAGCGAAGATTTCGCCACCTAAGACGAAGAATAGGATTAGTCCTTGTAGCATCGAAACACTTGCTACCGGTAAACCCAAGTCCTGAAGCGAGGAACCACTTGCTAGCAGGCCACCTAAGAAGAAGGCCACCCCTAAAATCGCCCAAGGATTTAACCTGGATAACCAAGCAATGATAATAGCAGTATAACCATAGCCGGGAGATAAGCCCTGTTGGAGGCGCTGGGTAATACCAGCTACTTCGGCCATCCCAGCAATGCCCGCGAGGGCACCACTGCAAAGCATGACTAAAAGAATGGTTTTAACAATACTCATGCCGGCATAGCTAGCAGCTTGCTGACTCTCCCCAACTACCTTCAGTTGAAAACCCCAGGCAGTATAGCGCAAGATCACCCAGACCAGCACAGCCGCAATCAAGAGGAAGTACAGACCGTAATGCACTCGACTATTGCCTAGGCTAGGTAGAGTTGCCCCTGCCCCAAAGACTGCTGTGAAGGGAAAATTAAAGCCCTGCGGGTCTTTCCAAGGCCCATATACTAAATATTCCACCCAAATGATGGCCACATAGTTTAACATCAGGGTAGTGATAGTCTCATTAACTTTCCAGTAGGCTCTTGGGATAGCAGGCAGTAGGCCCCACAAGCCCCCGGCCAGAGCGGCTGCCAGAAACATCGTTGGCAGTACTACCCACTTTGATCCAGCTGGGTTTTGCAAAGCTACATAAGTAGCTGCCATGGCACCCATATAAAACTGGCCTTCTGCTCCAATATTCCAGAGCTGCACCCGAAAAGCCAGTGACACTCCTAAGGCACATAAGCCTAAGGGAATTGTTTTGACCAGGGTTTCGGTCAGCCCGTACTTGCTTCCAAAAGCTCCCTGGAACATAGCCAGGTAGATTTCTAGCGGTGATTTTCCGGATAAAGCTAAAAAGATTGCCCCGGTGAGTAACGCCAGGAGGATGGAAGCCAAGGCCACAGTGAGGCCGGCCATTGGGCTAGGGTTGAGTCGTTTTTCCAGAGCTATTACGCGCACCCGCTGTTCACCCGCTTTCCTGCCATCATTAAACCAATCTCTTCGGGACTAGTATCTTGCACGTTTTGAATCCCCATAATTTCTCCTTCATGCATTACAGCAAGGCGGTCAGAAAGGAAGAAGATTTCCTCTAATTCCTCAGATACTAACAGGGTACCCTTTCCCTGACTCCTAGCCTCCAGCAACAGGGTATGCACTGCTTGGATAGCCCCGATATCAAGTCCCCGCACTGGATATACTGCGATAATCAGCTTTGGGTCAGTAGAAATTTCCCTAGCCAGTAAGAGTTTTTGCAAATTACCTCCCGACATTGTTTTGATGGGAGTATCGACTGAAGCCAGTTTGACATCAAAGTCCACGACTAGCTTCTGGGCATATTCTTTTAGGGACTGCCAACGTACAAAAGGACCTTGACGAAACTCTCCTGCTCGATAATGCTTAAGTAGGATGTTTTCATTAGCATCGAGGTTGGCTACCAAGCCAGTACCACAGCGGTCTTCTGGGATGTGTGCCACCCCTGCTTGAATCACCTTTAAGGTGCCTTGGTTGGTCAGGTCGATAGCCTCCACTAAAATGGCTCCCGACTCTACTGGACGCATCCCACTGATCGCTTCAGCGAGTTCCCGTTGACCATTACCAGCCACACCGGCGATGCCGAGAATTTCCCCAGCCCGGATTCGCAGACTGACATTTTTCAAGGCTAGTTGGCCTCGATCTCCCTTGACCTGGAGGTTGCGCAACTCTAAAATTACTGGGCCCGGCTCGAGTTGTTCCCGCTCCGGTACTGGTTCTAGCTCCCGGCCTACCATTAACCTGGCCAGTTCACCTTCCTCAGCTAACGAGGCCGGCAGGGTCGCAACCGAGCGACCAGCCCGCATCACAGTAACAACATCAGCATGTTCTAAAACTTCCTGCAGTTTGTGGGTAATCACAATTACCCCTTTCCCCTGGTCAGCCATTTTGCGTAGGACAGAGTATAATTCCTTGGCTTCCTGTGGGGTCAGAACAGCAGTTGGTTCATCTAAAATCAAAATATCGGCACCTCGGACTAGTAGTTTAACAATTTCTACCCGCTGTTGTTCACCAATCGATAACTGCCAGACCTTGGCTGCGGGATCTATCTGGAGGCCGTATTCTCTGGAGAAATCGGCCAGTCTTTTCTCAATCTCATCTAGCTTCAATAAGAAACTTGCTGTTTCAAGTCCCATAGCTATATTTTCCGCCACTGAAAAAGGTGCCACCAGCTTAAAGTGTTGATGCACCATGCCAATTCTCTCCCGGATGGCGTCCCGGGGAGAAGCAAAGTTCACGCGTTTCCCAGCTACCCAGAGTTCTCCTTCATCACTACGGTATAACCCAGTCAGGATGCTCATTAGGGTGCTTTTGCCTGCTCCATTTTCCCCTAAAAGGGCGTGGATTTCCCCCGCCTTAACCGTTAAGTCTACACTATCATTAGCTAGCACTCCCGGAAAAGACTTGCTGATGGCTTTCATTTCTACGAGCTTCTCTATTGCTACCGTCATAACCTGTCTTTACCTCCCTACCTGTGTTGAACAGGCTGTTTGCGGATTAAGCGGTAAAGGCCCCTATGCTGGGGCCTTACTGTACATGCTGTCAATGGGTAAATTTACTTGGGAATAGTGCCCTCGGCACATTCTACCAACCAGTCAAAGTTTAACATAGCCTTATCGCTCATGGTAGTACCAGCAGGTACCACAGCTTCACCCTGCTGAGTCTTATCAGGTCCCGTGGAGACATCCC
>CAZKEO010000064.1:0-7894 GCA_964551785.1 uncultured Eubacteriales bacterium
TATGGTTGCCGTAATGGTCTATGGTAGTCGAAAGATTATCTTGGGCTATGCAGGTATTCATAGTAGCCGGAGCGAAGGTCATTACGGGCTCTTTACATTATAAACTTGATTAACTTGATAAACCTGCAAACTCCGCTTTAATCTGCTGGAGTAGGGCGGGTTTTTGTATTATTTCCAGCGCTGTTAAGGCTAAGGCTTTCGCTCCGATAATTAGGCCCTCATTTCCACTGGAGCTATTAGAAGCTTGGGTAAATTCAGGGGTATGGGCAATTAATCCCTGGGGACCAATAGCAATATAGGGATGAATTGCTGGTACGATTTTACTAACATTGCCGATGTCTAAAGAACCCATCCCTTTTTTTGCAGTTGCAATTTTCGAAATTCCTAGTAAAGAGAGTTGCTGTTCAAAAACACGAGCCATCGTCTTGTTCGTAACCAGGTTATCGTATGAAAGTTCATAATTTCTCCACTCAACCTGAGTACCTGTTGCTTCTGCAGCTCCTCGTGCACAAGCATAGACTCGCTCTACTATCCCAGCCAAGACCGCCCGGTCTCTGGCGCGTACATAAAATCTAGCTATCGCTTTAGCCGGAATTACATTAGCTACTTGTCCACCCTCCGTAATTATCCCGTTGATTCTAACTTCATCTCGTAAGGAACCTCTTAAAGCATTAAGGACATTAAATAATTGAATTACCCCATCTAAAGCATTGCGCCCTTCATGAGGAGAAGCTGCAGCATGAGCTGCTTTTCCATAAAAGGTAAATTCCAAGGCATCCATTGCTAAGGAGCTGACCTCTACCATATAACGGTCAGCCGGATGGACCATCAGCACAGCAGATAAATCCTCAAAAATTCCCTGTTCTGCCAGCGCAATTTTCCCTCCTCCAGTTTCCTCCGCAGGTCCTCCTATCACTACGACTACAGCCGCTAAATCTTCCATAACGTGACTTAAGGCCAAAGCAGCCCCTACGGCAGCCGCACCAATTAGATTATGACCACACCCATGCCCTAATTCTGGCAAGGCATCATACTCTGCCAAAAAACCAATTTTCGGTAATACTGATAGTGTTTCAGCACTGGCTACCAACCCCTGATATTCGGCTCGAAAGGCTGTATCAAGTCCCGCTATGCCTTTTTCGATGTGAAAGCCACCCTTGGTTAAGGCGGCTGTGAGTTGATCTACCGCAAAATACTCTTGAAAACCCAGTTCTGGGTTTTGATGTATTTTAGCACTCAACGAGATAATTGCATCACGATGGTCATCTAAATAAGCAATTATTCGTTTCTGAACTTGATTAAGCATTAACATACCCTCCCTCAAATCTTGAACTCTACTTAGTTTGTCACTAAAATGAAAAAATAGTGCTTGCACTAAACGTTTTCATCCAAATATGAAAAAAGCACTTGATTAGGCCTCAGCTAAAATAGTTGATGCTTAAACAAATGCCCTTTTTCATTCTATTAACCCACGACTCAACTTGGCTAACCTAACATTTTCTAGTATCCCGTAGAGCCACCATTAAGACTAAATCCCCCACATTGGTAGTCAAGGTAATTAAAATTGGTTTAAGACTCATCGTGCTAATCTTAGCATCAATTCCTACGACTACTGTAGGAGTAGTAATATCCGTCAAATAACCTTCTTGCTCCAACACACCACTAGCTTTACCCGAAATGACGTTTCCTAATTCGGCGATTGCACTATGGACAGTTTCATTCATCTCCATAATCTGCTCACCTAACATCAGCGAGGTAATTTCACAGGCACTCTGTACAGACAGCCCTAAAAAGACCACTCCTTCTAAGTGACCGGTAATGCCCAAATGAACCTTAACCTCTTTGGTCATTAGTTCCTTTTGTTCTAAGGACATCGGGCCTAAAGTAACTGGAGAATTAATTTCTAATTTTAAGACTTCCCGAGCAGCTAAAATAAATGGATTGATATACTCTGCCTTCATCTGCTTCTCCTCTTCTCCTACACGTCTGTACTTATTAGGATATTTATACATTATCAACATTATTTCGCCATTATTTCTCATTTTCCTTCTGCTTGAATGTATGTCCTTATCTTATCTGGCAAAGGAATCTACCTATCACCCAGCTAAGTTAAATTGTGCAGACTATTTCATTTTGTAAAAGTTAATCGAAAAAGCAGGATATATGACAAAAAAAGTCCTTTGTCGATAAGTACTGAGCAGACTCTTGAGGCTAGACCTTGATAGTATTAACTGTTTCCTGTAGTTCTTCAACAACCTCCTCCAATACCCCCGCTGCCTCGGTAAATCGCTTAACTAGCGCTGTTTGGGCTTCCACATCTAGATGGATGCTTTGCACCCCATCCACTAGGAGTTTGCTATTATCTAAAACAGCCCTAGTTAAATGAGTAAGCTCTTGTAAATCCGTAATAATAGTCTTCAAGGATTTATAAGAGGAGCGAGCCACACTGATACCACTTAAAATAACATTACGATGTTCTTCTAAGGCTGAAGAAGCTTGCTTGGCCTGATTCTGAACCGTTCTGAATAAATCAGATACCTCTTTACTAGACTCAGCAGCACTACTCGCCCGGCTTTGGATTTCTAACGCTAAGGCTGAAAAGTCACTATCCTTTTCACAAACTCGATTGGCTTCTTTAACAGCTTTTTGGGCTAACTGACCTGATTGGTCAGCTAGAATACTTATATACTGAATTACTGCCCCGACTTTATCTACCTGGGATTCTAACTCTTTGATCACATCATGAGCTACAAACATGGCATTTTTGCTTTTCTCCATCGAATATACGAACTTTTCTGAACTTCGTTCTGCTTCTGAGAGGTTATCCGAGGCCTGATTGGTTGTAAGTACAATTTTAGCCGTACCATCCTCTAGATTTTGCATGTTTTCTGCTACCATTTCTAATTTATCAGTGACTGCATCTGCCGCTCCGGCAGCATTTTCGCTGTGTAGCAGTAAATCCCTAGTATAGGTGGCAATTAATCTAGTTGTATTATGGGTTTTACCAGCTAAATCCCGCATTCTAATTACCATATTACCAAAAGAGCGCATTAAACTTCCTAACTCATCCTTGGTCTCACCGCCAGGCTGAATTAAACTCCAATCCCCCTCAGCCACTCGCTGGACCCCTTCTTCTAAAAGTTTAACTGGAATAGCAATCCGGTTGGAAATATAGATAGCTAAGAATAGCAAAGCAATTGTTAGCACAAAGCCCGCCAAAATACTTGTCTTCATATTAGCCGCAATAAGTTTATTAGTTTCTTCAATAGATAGTGCTAACCGAAAGGCTCCCCAGTGCCGCCCATTGAGATAGATCGGTGTACTAATATCCCATAACGTCTCACCGGTATCTCGTTGATATTCCTGGAGGAGGTAGGGCTTCACATTGCGGTTGGCTCGGTTGCCGACCGGGTCATCAAATAAGCGCTTACTCCGATCAAATTCGAGGCCCTTTCCCTTTTGGTCAAACTTAGTGTTATGGGTTGGAACATAGCCATTGATATCGACAGCAACTGCATAAACAACAACTGGATCTTGTAAAAAAGCATCCTGAACTTGGCGAAAATTTTGGTCAGTATAGGCATCATACTTTGTATGATATTTAGGCGGGCTAGTACCTTGAATCATTTGATAGCTTCTGTCAAATAGCTGTGCTTCTGTTAGATGGCCGTTTTTGATAGCATCCCCCAACAGCTTAGAGGTTGTCGCAACACCAGTTTTAGAAAGGATAACTCCTCGATCCATTAAAGATTGCCGCAATTTCTCGGACTGCTGGGAGACATCATAGGTCAGATAGGCTATTAACAAAGGGAGAATGACACTAATCAAAATTAAACTGTTTTTAGTTTTCAGAGTGTTAAATTTGGGCACTCGCATGGTAACACCTTCTCTCTTCCATCACACATTCCCCAAGTAGACATAGTCCAAGTATTCCTTGGCTACCTCGTAAGCCTGAAGCAAACGCTCCTTCGGGGTAGGCGGCTTATCCAACTGATAATTCGGAAAATACCTGGACAGATGTAAGGGGATCTCTTTATTAATACTGGCTAGCCACTGGGCTAAATTGCTTACTTCTTCTTTACTATCATTGAGGTCAGTAACCAAAAGAGTGGTTACCTCCACATGACAATGCTGGACAGCCAGCTCTACTGTTTTCATGACTGGCGCTAATTTGCCTCGACATAGCTTGCCGTAGTAGTCCTCCTTAAAGGCCTTGACGTCAATGTTCATAGCATCAATATACGGCAGTAGTTCTCGCAAAGGCTCATCCTCGATATAGCCGTTAGTGACCAGCACGTTTTTCAACCCGTTTTCTCGCACTAAGGGCGCAGTATCTAACACAAATTCATACCACATTAAGGGCTCTGAATAGGTATAGGCCAATCCCAAATTTTTAGTGCCGCCCCGTATTAGGGCTAGCTCCACTGCTTTCTCCGGTGAAATTTCCAACGCGTCTGGGTCGCCGTGCGCAATAGTCCAGTTTTGACAAAAACTACAGCCTAGGTTACAACCTACCGTACCTAAGGAAAGAATGTTCCAGCCCGGATAAAAATGAAATAAAGGCTTTTTCTCTATGGGGTCTAGGGCACAAGCTGCTAACTGACCATAATTGAGCGAATAAAGCTGGCCTGCCTGATTAGTGCGGACTCGACAGATGCCTCGCTGTCCCTCATTAATTTTGCAATGGTGTGGACATAACCGACATTCTACTCTTCCATCTGCTAACACTTGACCGTATTTTGCTGGATGCATCTTACATACACCCCCTAATAATATCTAACCACCTCAAACCTCTGCAGTTCACAATCCTCTTCCGGCCTAATCCCAGCCTTCTGCTTCGCAATCGCCACCTGTTCCTCCGCGGAGTCTACACCTTCTAGCTTTGGTAATAGTAGTCCAGAGCGACGCCCACTACGGACAATCACCCCATATTTTTCAGGATCTAATTGATTAATGCTCGAAATGGGTTCTGCTGGCTTCAAAACGTCTACTGAATAAACCAGGTCTGGTAATTCCTGTTCTTCCATCGGCCAGAACCGGGGATCTTTACTACCGGCACTAACTGCATTATTTATAATTTCGAGTGCGATCGAAGGTTGCGTGGGGGAAGTCGTGCCGATACAGCCCCTCAGTTGGCCATTTTTCTTGATGGAAACAAACACTCCTGCCTGACCCTCTAAACCTTCTAGAGGTTGCTGCAATCTCTGCTCTGGCATAGGCTCACCGTGCAAAACGAAATACTCGAGACTCTCCCTAGCCAACTTGACAGGTGCACTTTCTTTATTTCTTCGCTCTTTAACCCGATTATTCCTTTTAGCGAGAAAACGCGGCAAAAATTCGCGTTCCGGATTTAAACTGGTCGGCTTGAAGCTCGCCACTAGATACCCTACTCCAAAAGGCCCTTCATAGGAATAAACCCGGGCGGACACATCCATCCCTTCCAAGGCGCCCAACATCATAATGATAGGACGCAAGCCACATTCTCCAGCTTTTTCAGCTAATTCCCAGTCTATTTCCTGCAGACCCTCTAAGTCCATCTCACCCAGTGTTTTAACCAGTAGCTCATCAAACTGTTGTCCCTCGGGACAATAGCCTGCCGGAGCCTCTGGGGTAAGCCGGTGTGAGAGATCTCCACTGGCGATCACCGCCACCCGCTTGTCCAATAAACGAGCCGCTTGTTGAACTGCCAGCCCAAAGGCATACAATTCTTCGAAGGTCAATAAACCCATCGTGACCACAACTATTTGAGACCTTACTCCGGCCTGATCCAAAAAATATAGTGGTACTAGGGCACCATGATCTAAGCCTTGCTTTATCCCATGTTTCTGGGCTAGTTGCTGGTCAAATCCAACTACCGGGACCTGGTGTCGCCCTGCCATTTGTTTGATGGCTGCTGCTAATTCTAAATCAGTTGAAAAGGAGAGTTTCACCCGTTCTGCCCCAAACTGGGCCAGGTTACCCGCAACCTCTTGTGCTTCATTAATAGTGATCGCGTCTTGAAAAACTGTCCCGTGTGGTGAGATTAAGACAATAGTGTCTGGTGTTTGTCCCTTGACCATCTTCGCCCAATCTTCCATGGCTTGGCAAGTGTGCTGCGCCTTTTCTCGTTCGGAACCACCCACTGCGGGAATTATGATGGGCGGATGGGGAGCAATACCTGTCAGAATCAGATTATCCATAAAAAACACCTCCTGTTTCAGTTTCTCTCATTTTCAATATTATATAATAAAACTCACCGGAAAAACCTTCCCCGGTGAGTAAGAACAAAATTTCTTCTATTTTATAACACAGTTTCTTAGGGACTGGGTGGTTCACTGACATTAACCTCCACACCCACCCCTTGCGATCCCTCTACCTGGTCGCCTCCCATATTACTAGAAGGCGTTACCTGCTCAACTCTGCTAGGGGACTCTACCTGCTCGCTTCCGAAATAACTGACCAAGCCTACAAAGATACCCCAGACGATTTTATTTTGATATTCTGAGTCTAACATCATTTGCTCTTCGACGGGATTGGACATAAATCCGATCTCTACAGTAGTTGACGGCATTACCGTAGCCCGGTTAGTATAAAAATCCATACCTTTTGCTACCCGGGAGGTATTCTGAAGCACCCTTCTCAACTCAGCTTGAATAGCTTCGGCTAGAATTTTACCGCCTTTTTGACCCGACTGATAGAAGGTTTGGGCGCCACTATATTTAGCTGCAGGAAAACTGTTAACATGAATACCAATGTAGACGTCTGCTTTCCGCTCATTAGCTATATCAGTTCTACGCTTGAGATCCTGTCTTTTTTTAGCCAGCAAACCTTTCAGGTCCGGGTCGCTCAAGTCAGTATCAGTATCTCTAGTCAAAATTACGGCAGCTCCCGACTGACTCAAAACCAAACCAAGGCGCTTAGCCACTTCTAAAGTAATATCTTTTTCTCGGGTTCCGTTTTTGCCTATAACACCAGGATCTATCCCCCCATGGCCAGGGTCAATCACTATCACCCGGTTATTTAAAACAGGAGCCATGGCCAAAATCGCTCCTTGGGCCACCCGCTCTTGCCAAAGACTAATGCTAATAGCCAGTAAGCAAATAAGCAACCCTAAAAATAGCAGATCCAGTCGACGTAGTTTCCCAGCCTTCAGCAGGATTAAGCGCAAAACTGATTCCTCCTCAGCTATTCTCCCTTAAAGGTTATGCTATTTTGCGCTTAAATATAACAACTCAGAGATTGGAGAGAAATTAAAGAAGCTTGGTCTTGTCTAAGCTGTTCTTTGCCGGTCAGGTACCTGTTCCGGTCCGGGTGCTAATAGCATAGGTCCGAGTAGCTCTAAGTTTGCTGGGTTAATAAACTTCATCCAACCCTAGCGAGTGGTCGTCCATGACCACCGCTAGGGCGTGCATCGTCCTGATGCACGGGATGAGTTTATTACCCAGCTGCACAAAGAGCTTACTACGGCCCTACGCTAAATCGCTCCTTAACCGGAACAGGCACCTTCCCTCAGCTAACTTTGAAACTACCTTAGCCAAGAGCCCAGAGTAGCCCCGAGAAGTCACCCCGCTTACAAACCCCATTTTGCCACTTGACTCTAACCATAAAGTTACCGCTAACGTAGCCCTCGTGCTCCCCCAGTCGTGAGGGCACGCTTGTAGAATCACCTACACCTGTACCCAACCCGCTAACGCAACCCTGTTGTCTCCATAGCGAGCATTGCAACCCCCAATACTGCAAAAGCTCCTCTTGCGTTGCTAAAAGTTTTACCCCAACCAATCTTTGACTTTTAAGCAGGGCATGCACAAACCCAAGCGACCCATAAGCTACGAAGGGTGGTGTGGTTCCCTGCAAGGCACTTTACGGAACTTCCTTACCGAATCACTGCTCAGTTTCCGTAGTGGAGGCCACTGTG
>CAZKEO010000065.1:0-7876 GCA_964551785.1 uncultured Eubacteriales bacterium
TCGACCATTTTCAACAGACATATAGTTTAATTAGCATGTAAGCTTCAACTGAATACTTTGACATCTACGGCCACACACAATATTTATGCTATGCTTCCCGTTCCTTTCGTGCGCGGTTAGTCATAGCTTTTTTTAATTTAGCTGGTGAAGTTTTTCACAGCCATCATCTGAAAGGAGGGATCGAAACTCCAGAAAATGGATGACAAGGAGGTTAGTTTCGAATCTATTTTTCATAGCTTAATGAAGTTCTGAAGGGAGCGGTGACCATTGTCCCAAATGAATAGACAAAAAACCTTACCAATCATCATACTGATTGCTGCCTTACTCTTAGTTTCATTTGTATCAGTCAGTACAGCCTTAAACTTAACAGCGCCAACGGTTACTTCATTTACTCCTGGTAATGGAGTAAACCTATATTCTTCAAATGTCAATATCTCATTTAAGGTTACCGATCTCGATGACAACATCCAAAACAGCAACTACTTTATTAAGGTCAATGGAAATACAATCTCCTCATCCCTAAAATATAAAGGCCACGCTAGTGGCAGTCAATGGATTATTGACAGCTATCTGGAGGCAACTATTTCTGGAAGTGCCACCGGGCTGAGTGATGGTGTGCAAAGGGTAGAGGTTCAAGCAATGGACCAAGCAGGAAACTTGGTTACAAAATCCTGGACCTTTAACGTTGCAAGCAAACCAGTATTTTCCAACCCCTCACCAGCAAATGCGAGTTCAACAGGTAATAATACTAGCTTTTCCGTTAAAGTAACTGATAATGGGCAGATTAACCCTACGACTATTAAATTGGCTTTTGATTCAACAACTAATTATGTGGTGCACACCTATAACCAAACTACTGGTGAAATCTCCTATACAACAGCTACACCCATACCTGACGGCAAGCATACTATTTATGCTAGTGCTAAAGATATGGCTGGTAACGCAGCCTCTTATAGTTGGAGCTACACTGTGCTTGCCACAGGCCCAGCTTTAACTTATGCTGATGCTGGCAAAGCCTTTACAATCCCTAATCCCGGAATCTTAATTGGCGTTAAGGCGCTTTCTGCTTTAGAGACTGGCTCGATTTTAATAGATGGGCAGCCAATTAACTCTACCTTTACCTACAAAGGTCATTGGACTTACCCCAATGAAAGTGAGACCGGGGTCTGGGTGGTAGATAATTATAATGAAGCTACTATTACCGCCCAAGCTGCAGATCTCGCTGATGGTACCCATGTAGTGACCGCCTCTGCCATTGATAAAAATGGCAATAGTAAAACAAGTGAATGGAATATCATCATCAAAGCTATTCCTACTTTTTCAGCACCTAGTCCAGTCAATGGTGCTTATACTACTGAAAACAAAGGCTTCTCTCTACAAGTAGCGGATAATGAGCCGCTTGATCCTGCAAAGATTGTGGTCAAACTTGATGGTGCGCCTGTCACTACTACTTATGATGCTGTTACGGGCATAGTTGCTTATCAACCACCAACTGTTATTCCAGACGGATACCATAAGGTGAACGTGAGCGTAACTGATGCTCGTGGTAACACAGCAGTCTTCAATTGGTCCTTTACCTGCCAAACCGTTGGGCCTGATTTGACGTTTGCCGATGCTGGAAAAGCAATCGATACTTATAAACCTAATCTGTCTGTTTCCTTGAAATCAAATGCCAAAATTCTCGATACTGATTTTATGATGCTGTTAGATAATCAGCAGGTTCCAGCTAACTTTGCATATAAGGGAACTTGGGAGAGCGCAGCATACCAAGACCCCAGCTGGGTTACCAATTATGGTGAAGCTACCATCAGCTTTGTTCCTGGAGGTCTAGAGGATGGTCCCCACACCCTGAGCGTTACTGCCAAGGATGAACTTGGTAACATTAGTACTATGACCTGGAACTTTACAATTGCACAAAAACCGTTGTTTACAGGAATTGAGCCAGCCGATGGTATCACTACTACTAATAATTCTCCGACAATAAAGACGGAAATTAGTGACCCCAACAGCCCAGAGCTGGACTTGGCCAAAATTAAGCTCTTATTAGATAACAAAGCCGTAACACCAACCCTTACTGTAACTGATGGGAAAATTTACTTGGCTTATGCCACTGGTAGCCTTAATAATGACACCTACCACAATGTTTCCTTGTCAGCTACAGACGCTGCTGGAAACACTAATACCGCCATCTGGAAATTCTATATCAACACCAAAGGTGAAATGCCGGTCAGTACTAATGACTGCGGCTCTTGTCATACGCTCAACCAATTTACAAAATATGAGCATGTCACCAAGGGGCCTTACAACTTTGATAAAGCCACCTTTTTCCATGGCACAGGTAACAACTGTAAGCACTGTCACACTGGCTATACAGAACAGTTTTGTGGCTATTGCCATAATGGAGATGCCAGTGATATCGCGCTGGGTACAGCTACTCCTGACCCCAGCATCGGGGCTGGCAAAGAATGTTTATCCTGCCACTCCCCGACCCCAAATGCCATTGGACCGGCTACAGCCTCCAATGCAGGTGTAATTCATCAAATTAATACTGGCATTGAGCCACTAAGTCTCAATCCGGAGAACGTTGTTACCCACGACATCTTGCCACTGCATAATGTAGATAACCCAAGTTGTGTCAAGTGTCATTCTAGCTATTTAACTAGGGAGCATAATCGGGTGAGCAAAGCAGGTGTCCAACTAGACTGCAGTACCTGTCACAATTCTACAAAACCCGAAGTAAAAGCGGCAGTTACCTATAAGGACACTAACTGTTCAGCCTGTCATACCTCAGCTGGTCACCAAGCCCAGCATGCCAGCACCTTAGACGCTAACTGTCAAACCTGCCATTCAACGACCTTAATTGATGAGCATTTAAATAACCAAAAAACTACTGGTGGTAAAAACTTTGACTGTGATACGTGTCATGCTAATACCGGCACTGCCGTTAAAAGAAGTATCGCTAATCACAACAGAAGTTGTACCGGATGTCATACTCAAGCTCACAATATTTCACTAGTTGATACCATCCCCGCCGACATTCCACTTTATGATGTTTTCCAGTGGTCGTCAGCCTTAGAAGCCTCAATCTTTGCTGGTGATCCTGCTACTCCAAATGGTTATGCAGCAGGACAATTAGTGCTTTCTAACCGTAAAGCGGATGTAACTACCCCTCAGGTCTGGAACTACTATCAAGAGCAACTAGCTGCCAAAGGCTGGACCGCAGGCAGCGGGGCCCCTGCCACTGGAGCAAGCTATTTTGCTACAGAGTTTCAGAAAGATGGTCGTTTCCTCTTGGTACGTTGCTATAACACTGTACTTGGAGACGGCACTGGAGGCAATAGTTCTGGTTATCGAGTAGACCTCTGGTACAAATAGTACTAAGGTTGGACTAAAACGCGATATAATTTCCTGGGTTAAAACAAAAAATCACCTAAAACTAACTGTTTTAGGTGATTTTTCTTTGCCTAGCAGAAACTCAAGCTAATATAACTCTTGATTAACCGCACACGAAATTGCTTTTCTACCGATACTGGCTAAACAGCGGTTGCAGTTGGTACAGCTTACATACTCTCTGCCCTCAAGCCATTTGCTAATGGTTTCGGCATCTGCAACTAATTGTCTACCAATCGCCACCAAATCAGCCTTGCCCTCAGCAATTACGCTTTCCGCTAACTCGGCGGAATCGATTTTACCTACAGCTATTACCGGCATTTTAACTGTTGCTTTAATTGCGCTTGCAAGCTCCACAAAAACTCCTGGCTGGTGCTCCGCTCCAGGAATACAAGTAGCGGCAATAGTATAAAATCCCCCTTCTGGGAGGGCTAGATCATAGGCTGAGATATGTAGAGCATCCACTCCGGCTTGTTCTAGTTCAAGTGCCACAGCCTTAGCTTCTTGGAGATCAATTCCTGGATTTAATAACTCCGCTCCGTGAATACGGCAAATAACCGGGAAATCCTGGCCAAGCCTAGCTTTGATTGCTATGATTATTTCCTTGAGCAGTAAACAACGCCCCTGGGTTGTTCCACCGTATTGATCCTCCCGTTGATTGGTATAAGGAGATAAAAAAGCACTCAGTAAATAGAAATGGGCACCATGCAGTTCTACACCCTCAAAGCCAGCTTGGGAGGCTCGCTCTGCTGCAGCCACAAACTTCTGCTTGATAGCTGCAATCTCGTTCAGACTCATTGCCCGGGGCAGTTGACCTCTCACCACTTCCACCGCAGACGCCCCGAGTGGAACCTCGCCATTAATCTTAATATGCCCTTTCGGGCCAACATGGGCTAATTGGATAAATGCTCTGGCCCCGGCTTGTTTTATCACCTCAGCCAACCTTGTTAACCCAACCACATTTTCATCCTGATGAATTGCCAAAGAGCGAAAGACCAAGTTGCCTTCTGCTGAGATAATACCAGGTTCTACAATAATTAGACCTGCTCCCCCCTCAGCCCGCTTGCGGTAATATGCTAGCATATTATCGGTCACTTCACCAGTTCTGGTAGCTAGCGCTGTAGTGATCGGTGGAAATACTATTCTATTCTTGAGAGTGAGCTTGCCGAGAGCAAATGACCCCATAAGTTTGTTAAGCATAACAAAACTCCTTTTACAACATTATTCTGAGCCTTAAGTTTATCATAATTAGTATAACTAGCCAATTCAATTTACTGAGCTTAATAGCGCTAAAATCAAAGAACTTAGCCTTTGAAAGGCCAAGTTCTTCGGATTTTAGCGCTTGGAAACTAGCTTATTTTTTTACGTGCATAATCCGTCACTGCTAAATAATAAGCTAGACAGCTATGGATTGCCAGCGACAATAGAAATGTGGCTAAGAGATTCCACCTGATAAATTCCCGAATACCTAGCAACAAACTAACATACTCCAACATAGTTGCTCCCACCGCAAAAAATAAGACATAAAGATAAACCTGTGTCTTAGTTTCCATTTTCGAGAAATAGTTGGCAAAGATAATTTCAACTGGGAACCAAGCTATCGCTGCTAGGATGGGAATCCCAAGTGAACCGGGAACACTAGCATATTTGTAACGGGAAAGATTCAAGAAGGGATCCATTAAAGTCATCACTACTAACGCCAGCCCCAGACCTGCAACTAAGCCAAATAACATCAGGCGGGAAATGTTCTGTACGGGTACAGTCAGGAACATTGCCAGAGTAAACAGTACAATTAGCGCTAACCAGATTAAGCTTTCGGTAGCTATTTTGCTTCACCCTCTCCATATACAGCCTTCCCTTACAGGTGGTTGCTTGGGTGGCAGGCTGTATTACTGCTGTGGTTGCTGTTGTTGGTTCAGGGGGTTACTGTTGGACAAATAGGTTAACCTAGAGTTCAAAACATCCACATGTCGCTGTGCGTCAGAAGCTAGCTCCTGATACATTTGTTTAGCCGACTGGTCATCGGTAGATTCGGCAAAAGTATTATAACTACCTAGCGCGCTTTGTGCTGTTGCTAACGCTTTTTGGAGATCTGTTTGTACTGTCAAGCTTTTCACCTCCCTCCTAGGGTGCAACTTCAATTAACCTTTAGGATTAAAAACTAGCGCAGTGGCAAAAGAAAATATGATAGCTGCAGTGATTCCAGCACTAGTAAAATCAAACATCCCGGTCAACACTCCCATCACACCATGCTGAGAAGCTTCAGCCATTGCCCCTTTTGCTAACGCATTACCAAAGCTAGAAATAGGGACCGTAGCTCCCGCTCCAGCAAACTTTATTAACGGCTCGTAGAGTCCCAACCCGCCTAATACAGCCCCCGCTACGACCAAACCCACCAACACGTGAGCTGGTGTTAAGGTGGTCAGGTCAAAGAGCAACTGGGCAAAAACACAAATTAGCCCCCCTACGATAAAGGCTTTAACAAACAGCAACGGATCCACAAGCATCCCCCCTACCCATCTATTTGCTTCAATCAAGTTCAATCTACGCCCAACTTAGTTTTCGATTGCCACCGCATGAGCGATGGCCGGAATATTTTCTCCCTGTTGGAAGGTGGTCGGACTATGTAAGGCCCCGGTAGCAACAACTAAGATTTTCTGCAGGTGACCTTTGGCCATTTCCTTGAGTAAATATCCGTATGTAACAACAGCAGAACACCCACAACCACTTCCACCTGAGTGAACATCTTGTTCCGGTAGATAAATTAATAACCCACCATCCTGGTAGTTTTTACTGAGATCAAACCCACCACCCGAAACTGCTAATTGGACAGTCAAAGCATGTCCAAAGCGTCCTAGATCACCTGTGAGGATTAGGTCATAATATGCCGGTGCTCTCCCAGTGTCACAGAAGTGCTGAATCAAGGTTTGAGCCGCGGCCGGCGCCATCGCTGCCCCCATGTTAAAGGGATCTTTAATCCCCATGTCCACTACTTTTCCGGTAGTAACGTGCGTTATTTTAGGCCCAGTTCCAATATTAGAAACTACTGATGCTCCTGCCCCTGTCACAGTCCACTGAGCATAAGGAGGACGTTGTCCCCCATATTCGGTGGGATAGCGGTATTGGCGCTCACAGGCACAGTTATGACTAGAGGTTGCTGCCAAAACGTTATTGGCAAAACCACCATCAATCAACATGGCACTAAGCGACAAGGACTCGCACAAGGTTGAACAAGCCCCGTAAAGGCCAAAAAACGGTATCTCCATCTGAACCGCGCTAAAGCTGGCACAGGTAATCTGGTTTAAGAGGTCACCTGCTAGAAAGTAGTCCATGTCCTTGGGGATTTTTAACGCTTTAGTTAAGGCTAAATAGCATGCATTTTGGACCATGTGGCGCTCAGCCTTTTCAAAGCTGGCTTGACCACAGATGTTATCAGTGTAAATATAATCAAAATACTCAGCTAGTGGACCCTGGCCTTCCATCGGTCCTACTACTGCCGCCGCACTAATAATCACAGGCGGATTTGTCATTTTGACAGTTTGACTACCTAATCTTTTGTTCACCTTTTCACCCGCCTTAGATAAGTGCCGAAATCAAACCTACCAGCATTGCTGAAAATACCCCGAAGACAATCACAGAACCAGCTAGCACGAACATCTTGCTACCTACTCCAAGCACATAACCCTCTCGTTTGAATTCCAAAGCAGCTGAGGTCATAGAGTTGGCGAAACCCGTGACAGGAACAGCTAAACCTGCACCTGCATGTTTGGCAAACTTATCATAGACACCAAAGCCCGTGAGTAATGATGCGATTAAAATAATGGTTGCTGTAGCTGGTCCACCAGCTTCTACCATACTTAACTTTAAATAATTCATATAAAAATATGTTAAAAGCTGACCAAGGACACTCACTCCACCACCAAACAAAAAGGCTAAGAGTACGTTTTTGAAAATAGGTGGTTTGGGCTTCTGCCTTTCCACCATTTCCATATACCGCTTTTGCTCTGGGGTGGGTTCTTGGGAACGCTGCTTATGTTGGGGCGTTTGCATTGGCATTGATTTCACCTCTCTTTTTGTTGATGATCACTAACGTCTACTACATTGATTAGATGGTCCTGAACTTTATCAATATACAGCTTCCCACTTGAGTCTAGACTTGCGAAGGTTACCTGCTGCACATCATAGATTCCCTGTTTCCTCAGTTCTACCATCAACCATTGTTGGTCTAAATGTAATTGCCGCAGATTGGCATGGATAATTTCCCCATCCTCTATTAATTCGGTAGGTACTCCTTCATAATTGGTAGGTAACTGGAGATCTTCAGCGGTTACCGTTTGTTTTTGTGACTTTAGGAGTACACTCAGTTGCCCATTGGGTTCTAACACGGCAAACTCTACATTGGCAACGTTAAAAGCATCTTTGCTACGTAACTGGATCGTCAAATCATCCAGATTATAACGCAATTTAGCCATATTTCCCTCTAGAA
>CAZKEO010000066.1:0-7855 GCA_964551785.1 uncultured Eubacteriales bacterium
CACCCAGTTGTTTTGCGCCTTTTCTGCCACTAGTCTAGCAGCCTCGGCCGTACTAGTGGTGGCAACAGGATTAGCTTGTGGCAGACGCTCTTGCAGAAAAATTTGACTCTGGCCTAAGGCCTGGGGATGTGACAACACTTTAGTTACATCTGCTAAGTTAGTACCAGGTAATCCTAATAAATGATGGTTGATTGGTAGGATAACCTCACCACAGATGGAAAGTTGATGCTCTGTTCCAGCCAGCAAATCGAGCGTAACGGTAATCGGCCCTTCGGTGGAGTTTTCCAGAGGCACCATTGCTAAATACTCTGGATTTGCGGCTGCCATACTTATTACCTCCTGGATTGAGGGATACTCTTTACCAATGGTCAAGTGCTGAGCTGGCGCGCTTTTTAGGTAAGTTAAGACAGCTTCTTCGGAAAAAGTGCCCTGGGGCCCTAGGTAAATGATTTCCACTTTAATTACCTCCTAATTTGGTCATCCCGGGTTTTCCTAAACGTTTTTCCACGGCATTCGCGACAGGTCTCAATTCCTTAATCAGTTGCTCATATTGGCTTAGATTAAGCGATTGAGCTCCATCACATAAGGCCTTTTCCGGGTTAGGATGGATCTCAATTAATAAACCGTCAGCACCCGATGCTATAGCCGCTTTAGACATCGGATTTATTAAGTTTCTGATGCCAGTGGCATGGCTAGGGTCAACAATCACGGGTAAATGGGTTAATTCTTTGACAATGGGAACTGCACTCAAATCCAGCGTATTACGGGTTGCAGGTTCGAAAGTACGGATACCGCGTTCACAGAGGACGATTTGACAGTTACCTTCCGCCATAATATATTCTGCCGCTAATAGCCATTCCTCAATAGTCGAAGAAAGCCCTCGTTTCAGAATTACTGGTTTGCCGCTTTTACCTACTAGTTTTAATAAATTAAAATTTTGCATGTTTCTGGCCCCAATTTGCACCATATCTACAGCGTCCTTAGCAGCAGCTAGGGAATATTCATCAATAATCTCAGTAACTACAGCCAAACTATAACGTTTACTTGCTTCATTCAAAAGTTCCAAGCCCTTTTCAGCCAGTCCCTGGAAACTATAGGGTGAACTTCTAGGCTTGAAGGCCCCGCCTCTTAGTAATTTGCCACCTGCAATTGCAACTGCGGCAGCTGAACTGAGTATTTGCTCACGTGATTCTACTGCACAGGGACCAGCAATGATTTGAACTTCCTCTCCGCCAAAGATTGCTTGACCTACCTTCACTGTGGAGTATACTTTGAGGTTTTCTTTGCTTACTAATTGATATGGCTTCTTTGCAGTGACGCCCATTGCTATTTCCCCCTTCGTTTTTTGATATTAAAAAAAGCCCATAATTTCATCCCTGGAGAAACTTCTCCATAGGGACGAAAGTTATAGACTTCCGCGGTACCACCCTGTTTGGCCAAAAAAACGACCCAACTTAGCCTGTGCGGGAATAATCTTACGCTAATAGACTGTTGGTGGATGCCTGTTCAGGTGCCTTTGAGAGTGGCTAGATAAAATAAAAACATCTCGCCCCATAAGGGACGAGATGCAATACTCGCGTTACCACCCTAGTTGACCTGTTGTACAGATCCAACTCCAGTCTGTGCGGGAAAATTAATTCCGATACAGTCTTCTTTTTAACGGTAGAAGTTTCCGATCTTGCCTACCAGGGAATGCTCCCCTTCAACCAGATAGCTCAGGAGGGAACTTCAGTTAGCCATACCTTAGAAGAGCTCTCAGTCAACGACTCTTCCTCCCTGTAAAACTGGACCTAACTTACTTTACTCCATCAACGCTTTTAAATATATAACTTGTTAATATCATAACAAAAGACTTTTCAACTGTCAAGATTTTTTATTGATCTTCATTGTTTGAGCAATTCACGTTTGAATTTTTGCCAACGTTCCTCTTGACCCTCCAGCCAGTGGTTATATGAACTACGGGCTCTTTCCCACAGGTGGTAAAGATTGTTAGTAGCGATACTTAGAATTTGAGACCTGCTAAAATCCATTTCTTTACTGGCTTTCTTGGTCTTCGACTTTAATGTTTTGACCGTCTTATCCACCGCTTGTTCAAGCTCCCGATAGCATTCATGTAAGGAGCGGATTTCTTGTTGAAACCACTGCGACATTTCCCGGTAGAGTTTTAGTTCTGCTTCTAGTTGGCGGTGTTTGTGTGGTAAAACCAGTTCATCCTGGCTGCCATCCCTGAGTAAATTGCCTACCAGGTCTGCCTGCCAGGGGTTGCTTAACACGGGAACTTCCCCGGCTAACTCCTGGACAGTAACTCCCAGCGCATTCTCCCAACGCTCCTGACTGTGCAGTACCCAACCACTATAGGAACGCCGCGGTTGTTCCCAGCGTCCCTGAATAATCGCTAAGGCCTCCTGGATTCCTCTGGCTTTGGAATGGTCACCTGAGCGTTGAGCGTTATTGAGTTCTTCAAACAGAAAGTGAGCTGTTTTATCCATGGCGGAACTAAGTTCCCGGTAGAGATTCGCTAATTCGATTTTTTCCGTTTTAAGCCAATTGCACAACCCCCAAAGCCCTTGACTTTCAAATTCTGCTTTTTGGCTTCTGTGCAGAGCAGCCTGTTCAGTTTGTTCCTTACGTTGGCCAATAAACTTTTTTAAGTCTTGGAACAGAATCCGGTAACCACCTTCATCACCTAAGTCAATAGCAGGGATAGTCCCACTAGTCACCAGTTTGTCTACTAACTCCGGAGCAATCCGAAATACATTGGCAACCTCTTCTTTGGTTAGTAGGCGAACTTCTTCTTGATTGCTCATGTTTCCGACCTCCAGGTTATCACGCTTCAAGCTCTTGCTTTGATAGAAATCTGCTACTAGTTTTGTGTCCTGCGGATCAGCAAATTTTGCCTCCCGCTATCTCTTGATAGACCGTTAAGGTGCCAAGTGCAGTTTTACGCCAGGAAAACTTTTTTGCTCGCTTAAGACCTTTTTGACTAAGACTTTGACACAGTTCCTGGTTCGTTAGCACATTATAGAGTGCTTCTGCTAGTTGCGAACTGTCAAAAGGATTAAAGAGCAAAGCCGACTTCCCTACTACTTCCGGGATCGAAGAAGTGTTAGCTGTAATGGTAGGAGTGCCACAGGCCATAGCTTCTAAGGCTGGCAAACCGAAACCTTCATACATTGAGGGGTACACAAAGGCCTCCGAGGCATTGTAGATATAGGGCAGGTCATCAACGGGAGCAAAGCCAGTCCAGATAATCTTATCCTGCAGGCCTAAGGCTTCGATTAGTAATACCAGCTCATTAAAATCTCTAGCCTGTTTTCCAACCAACACAAGTTGGACGTCCCGTTTCAAGTCAGGCAAAATATCTCTAAAAGCATTAATCAGGCCTTTGACATTTTTCCTAGGACTAAAGCCGCCAATATACAGAATATAATCCTTCTGTAAACCGTAATTTTCGGCCACAAACTTTTTCGCTAACTGCTTATTGATTGGTTGATAGATTGGTTCCGGAGCTTCGTAAGTGACACTGATTTTTTCGGCAGGCACATTGAGGATATGCATTAAATCACGTTTTGACCATTTGGAGACAGTGATAATTTTATCTGCCTTCTCTACGATTTCTAGCATTTGGGCTAGGAATACTTTGAGGTAACCACGCCCTACTGTTTCCGGATAGACGTATGGGATGAGGTCATGGATAGTTACCACGAACGGACATTGTTTGGAAAGCGGTAACCCAATTCCATTTTGCGGAACATGGTAAATATCAATCTTCTCATCGGTCAGGCAAGCTGGAATATGCACCTCTTCCCAGAACTTTTCTTTGCTTTTTTCGATACTGTTAAAGACCTTATCATTACTAATGTCCAAAGCCTTGTACTCATCACCTGGCCAAAAATAGCGGTAATCTATTGATGGTTCTTTTAATTCATGTAGGGAGCGAATTAATTGATAGGTGTAAGTACCAATACCTGTTCCCCGATACCAGATAGCAGCCCTGGCATCAATACCAACTTTCATTATGCTGTCACCATCCTTATGTTCTTTGTTCAGTATATGAAGTGAACTAGGCAGAGGTGAAAGCAGAAAGCAAGAGCAAAATGATATCAAGAAAAAACATAGTCAAATTGACTATGTTTAGATAACCATTATGTTTCCCCGCACATATCATAATAGAAAAGCAGGGAGTTGAAAGTATGCGAATCCTTCACGAGCTTAGAAAGCTAAGCGTAAAAATTCTCTTTTTCGCGGGCGGCATATTATTACTAAGATTATTAATTTTTCCTAATACCCTGGATGTGATTCTGGTTATATTAATAGCTGCTGTGCTCGTTGGTTGCACTTATCATAAATCCGGCTGTTAAATGATAAGTACAATTGTTGTCAACTATTTTGGAATCCAGATAGAGCCAACGTTTTCCAAACTGTCTACGGACAGTTTATTTCTATTCCGCAAAATTTCAGGGTCAACGCAATACTGTTGGCTAATTGTCGCGATAGTATCATTTGCTTTTACTAAATATAGCGTCCAACGCCCTTTGGGCTTAGCAAGCGCAACAGTAATCTCTGGTTCGGTAATCACACTGCTAACCTGATAGTCTTCCTCCGCCAAGTTGACTCTGTTAATATATTTCAATTTAGTTAAACCCTGCCGCATAGTTCCAACTGTGCTTGGTGAATCAATCCTAGTCTTGCTCTTCCCATTATAAGTTAAATTGTACTTGACCTCTGGCTGCTCCTGCTGTGTTTCTACCGCCTCTGCAGCTTCGACACTCTCAGGTTGGGCCATAATATCCTCTAAGGTAGGTAACTCACCTAAAGTAATTTCGAAACTCCGCAAAAGTTCTGCTGATTCAGGATCCACGTCACCAGAATAGATTCCTGCGAGGTCATCGGGAGCTCGATTTATGCCTACTGGGACGGATGGTTCTTCTGCAGGTTCCAGGTTGACTGTTCCCATTCCGGTAACTTCCAATTCTTGCCCGGTTACCCACTCGTTTAACCAGCTACTTTCGGTTTGCTCACTGGGAGGCATTGCCGGATCAATGGCCGCTACAGGTAACTGCACAGCGGGCTCCGCATCCAACAGCATTGCAAACACAGGAGCAGACTGCGCTATCAGCTTTGTAACTGGCTGAAATTCAGGTTCGACATGAGTCGGTATGACAAGCTCAGCATTATTCGTTTCTTCTAATTCTGCAAAGAGTTGGTCAAGCAACTGTTCTGAAGAACTCAGCACTTGTTCCCCGGGCTCTGCACGTTCTAATAATTCCTGCTCATGCGTTTCTGGCAGTACTGGTAGCGCTGGCTGCTCTACTTGCTGTTCCTGTGCTTCATTGTTCAGCAAGCTCGCTGACATCATGTCCAGATAGAGCACACCATAAACGGACAAACCACCAGCATCCTCCCGAATTTCATTCACGTTTACTTTGAGACCCTGTATAAATTGTCGATCAACCCCTGGCGGGAGGTTAACATTCCATGACACCAAACTTTTGGTGATAATTTCAGTAAAGGCTCGTTCATCGCCCTCTTTTTCTAATCCAATAACTTGAATCAAAAGCTCACCGTTCAGTAAGATTTCATTATCTCTAAACAATATTTGCTCTTCTTTAAAAGCAGTTTGCCATTCCATGACCTCTGCCATCCCTGGTGGCCATGAAGAAATGCTTAAGGGGTGTCGATATGTATGTACCTCTAGCCCAGCTTCTTCACGGGTTTGCTGATCTGTTTCCACTACTAATACAATTGCGAGATCCAGAGTACGTTCATCCCTAACCTTGACTTCCATATCTCTCACCCTTACGGACAGGTTTTCCGGATTAGGGGTACTAAAATCACTTGCGGGACTACGGCCAGTGAATTCTAGTGTATCTTCTAACAGCACAGTTTCCAGGAGAACATTGGACCGCTCAAGTACGAGGTCATCATCTGATAAAACAACCTCTTCTTCAGCGAATTCGTCATGATCGCTAAACCCATCATCAAAAAAGTCTTTTATTTGGTGATTAGTCTGGCCATTGGTAGCATTGCCAAAATCTCTGTGATGGTGATGGTCATGTGGTTTAACTGTACTATAAGTAAGTGCTATTTGGAGCTCTCCCCAATATTGCCAGTTCGCCTCCTCCATAGTTATCAACCTGATTCGTGGTGAGCATTTAAGATCTCTGAATCTTGCTAAGACAGGTAAATCTACAGGAATAAATATACGCTGATTGATTAGTAAAACACCTTTTTTCACACATTTCAATTGGGAATCTGGCACTTTCAGCCCCCCTAACATTAAATTTCAGGATTATTTAACTAAAGCTAACATTAACGTTCTTGCCTGCCTAATTTGTTGGCCACAGTCTTCCGCAAAAGCACTCTCTAAAGTGAGAACTCCTTGATAATGATAGCTCAGCAATAAATTGCTTAAAAAACCAAAATCGACGTGACCAGAACCGAGTTCGGGATATTGTCTTTTACCTGTTGCGTCCAATAAATCACCGGTAAAGTCATTCACATGAATGTTCACAATTTTATGGCCTAATACCCGGAAATACTCTTCCATGTTATAGCCAGCAGCATGTAAAAATTTGAGATCCATTGTTACGCCCAAGTAATCACTGGGATATTCCTCCAGGAGTTGGGCAAACGACTCCAGATAACCTGGTCCAGCCAGATTCTCCAGAGTCAAAATGATCTCTAATTCTTCAGCAATAGGCAGTGCTTGCTCTAATACCTGGCGACAAAGCTCTATACTACCAGCAGGACTTAAGTACTTAGTGGGAGGGTGCAAAACACCTAAGGTTGCTCCTAATACCGCTGTTACCCTTAATGAGTCAATTAACAATTTAATACCTTCGCTTAACTCCCGATTTAACAGTGGTTTACAATAATGGATCGAATAAATCTGTAAGTCTTGTTGCTGGACTGCTGACAACAAGGGCTCTAAATCAGCTTCCTTGATTTGACGGAGATACAGCTCAAGGTAATCAAAGCCGGCCCGCTTGATCCGCGGCAGAATCTTAAGCGTAAGTTGTAAAAGGTCTTGGTCACTTAAATGTTTAGTTACAAAATTTAAAGCTGAGCAGCTTAAAATTGTCTTCAAGGCCATCACGTCCCCTTGTCCAGAAATCTAACTTTCACCTCCATACTCTGGGGAACACAACCAGTCCATAGCTTTCAGAAAATCATATTATCCTGTACACGAGTTTAGAACAAAAATCTACAAGCTAGCAAAGGTTAGCAAAAGAATCTAAAAATTTTTGGCGAACCCGCTGCATTTTAATAGTTCTCTCCAACCTATTAATTGCTTCTTTCTCTGTTCTCCCGATTTCTTCTCGATAATAAGTCCAGGCTACCTGCCAGAAATCCTGGGGAAATGACATAAATGCCAGCATAACACTAATTTCCTGTGGCTGAAGCACAGCATGTTGATGATAGTAATTTAGAATCTTTTTCGCTCTAGCGATCTCCCAATTATTTGTTTTCATAGTGCGAATCACTAAACTAGCCAGATCATGGATCCTTAAATCCAGCAGACAATAATCAAAATCTATCAGATAACCCTGTCCATCTTTAATTATTACATTGTGATGTGCCATATCATGGTGACAAAAGGAGGTTGATTGCTGAGCTGAATCCACTAATTCCCAGTAAGCTGTTTGTTGCAAAGCCTTAATGGCATCCAAGGATTCTTGGTAAAAAGAGTCGACTTCACGTAGAAAAATTCGGTCAAATTTAGTCTTTTGCTTTTTTCCTTTGACTTCCCAGATAAATTCGACGAACCTGTCACTCCGCCATTGAAAATTCTCTGGCCATTTGCCTAGTGAAGATTTAAGTTCACTGCCCGGCAGAGGTTGAAAACCAGGGG
>CAZKEO010000067.1:0-7844 GCA_964551785.1 uncultured Eubacteriales bacterium
AAGGTATTCCATCACCTATATAAAGAGCCGCACCTGAGCCATTTGTTAAACGATTATCAGACATTCTAACTCGATTGATTGACAGTAACGCCAGTGGAGAAGGTGAGCTGTTGTAAGCCATAATCCCACCACCATTACCGTTTTCAACTTGGTTATACTCGATGATAGAATCTTGGATAATTAACTTTCCCGCACCAGCAGCATCCCACTCAATTCCTCCCCCATGCTCAACTTCCCCAGACAAATTAGTAAGCTTCCCGTAACTAATATTCAAAAACTTTAGGGTCGTAGGAAAACCAGGACTAGCCATGGGGTTTATCGAAATTACCCGATCAATGCTATCGTTGTAATTACTACCGGCCTGAATTTGAGCACCGCTCGTTCCATCAATAGTTAGCTCGTCTAGGATATCCAAGTCGCCGGTTAAACACCCGTCTTCCCCACTTCCCGGAATAGTGAGTGTATATGTAGCAGAAGGCAGGACAATCTCATCGGGCCCTAGTAGGGCATTTGCCTCCATCACAGCAGCCCGCAAAGTGGTCTGGCCTAGCTCATCCGCTGCTAGACCATCACCGGGGTTCGCATCCACAGTATCCAGGGTACTATTTACTGTGAATTGAACCGCTTGGGCTGACTTAGGCAGGCTAACCACTAATGAAGTGATCAATAGTGCTAAGAGAACGGCATATAGAACAGATTTATTTCCCAACATCTTTCTCTCCCCTCGAAAGCCTAATAAAAAAGCAAATTTCTAAAGCCAAAAAGTAACTGATTAAAGCTAATTTTCGCTAACAATATATGGTTTAATTCGCCAAAATTGTTACTAATTCCTTTAATTTAGCTTTTTTCGCTTCTAATGAGGATTTGGCTACTCCATAAACAGATAAGTTGTCAGCATGAGCAAAACAAAAACTCAGGTCTAATTTAGACCTGAGTTTCCTATACAAATTTGGTGGAGGTGAGGGGACATGTTCTCCCGCATTTTCATACAGGCACTGACTATATCTTGAACTTAAGGCAACGCCTTAAGTCCCCCGGCGTGTTATGCAGTACTGCTCTCACAGTGCTCTGCATCCTAGTACCACCCAAAGGGCGGCCTATAAGTCGATACGCGGCTGTTGGGTTGCCCCACATACCACTCGGTATTAGCACCACCATTACGTGCTGAGCCTTCACCGATAAAGCCGGATTTTCACCTATCCATCACTGAATAGGGCGACCATTGATCGAACCCCTGTCCGAAGGACAATCCACAGCAGCTTCTCCGAGCGCATTCTGCATTTTAAATGTCACACCCTTGTCGCCTACAGACGAGCTACGCAGGTGCCAGCCCCATTAATTTTCCCTCAGGCTATGGAGCACTTCCCTGAGAGTAGCCCACTAATTTGACACCCTAAATCCTCACCGCGGGCGCAGAGGTTAGGATGTTAACTGCAATTAAGCAGCTAAAGCGTAATCGTTGTTTGCGTTTGTAAATTTTCCACCGTATTGCGGGCTAGTGGGACCCCGGCTCGCTACTACTGCCAACCATTCCCCCGTCGAAACCAGTACACCCCCAAAATTATGAACAAAATTATATCCAACAGGAAAGTACTTTCAGCAAAAATCACTTGGTGAATTACTTCTGTCTTTCCCGGAAGGAGCGTTCCATATCCCGTTTGGCATCACGTTCAGCGATATCCTGCCGCTTATCATAGGTCTTTTTACCTTTTGCAATCGCCAAAGCTAATTTAGCTTTGCCGCGCTTAAAGTAGACTTTCAGCGGCACTAAGGTTAAGCCATCACGCTGCACTGCCCCCAGCAGTTTATTAATTTCATGCTTGTGTAACAACAACCTGCGGGCTCGGGTCGGTTCATGATTATAACGGTTGCCTTGTTCATAGGTGTTAATATGCATGTTTTGCAAAAAGATCTCGCCATTTCTGATAATAGCAAAACTGTCCCGCAAATTGGCTTTGCCAGCTCGCAGGGATTTTACTTCAGTGCCCTTTAACTCCATTCCAGCTTCATAAACTTCTTCAATGTGGTAGTCATGACGGGCTTTGCGATTTTCAGTTACAACAAATTCTCCTGCACCCATACTCGGTCACCTACTTCTCGAACCAACTCATCAGCTAAATAAAATAACTGACTATACTAAAAGCAACTTGCTGCCTATTAAAAAGGTTTATCCTCAATAATATTGCCAGGATATAAGCTGCCTAATAAATCTAACAGAAATAAACCTGACTGTCAATGGATATTAACTTCATCGTTTGACATATTTTGGTTACTCTTGCCCAAAGGCTTTTTTATTTTTGGTAATTATAAATTTGCCATCGGCCTCAGCCGCCACAGTTCCATCAGCCAAAACCAGAGAACTGGTCATTTTAATCAGGCGTCCTTTGTGCTCGGTAATTTTCCCAGTGGCCGTAATCGGTTGATTAGTTGGTACGGGTGCCTTAAAACGGACTGTCAACTCAGCCGTAGGGGCAATAATCCCCTTGATATACAAGTAGCGTCCCATAATCTCATCCATAATGGTACTGGTAATCCCGCCATGCATCACACCCGGATAGCCCTGATGGTTATCTCCTGGCAGAAAAACTGTCTGGTAACTATCACCAAGATCCGTAAAATCTAAATGCAAGCCGATTGGGTTGGCTTTGCCACAGGCAAAACACATATGGCTATCCCGCCCTGCTGCTAACTCCTGCCACTCGCTCTGTTCTTGTTCAGACAAGAAGCGCCCTGTCTCTTCCACTCTCTACGCCCCCTATATTCTTTAGCATATCTCAATTATAACATAAAAACGGCTCAGGCGAATAATATCCTGAGCCGCAGTGAATGTAAGCTATACAATTATCTAAACTCAGCTGCTGATAAGCTTATCAGACAGCTTCTAAACCAGTCTACTTGATGTTATAGAAGGTCTGCTTGCCTCGGTAGACTGCCAGGTAATCCAGTTGCTCTTCGATCCGCAGTAATTGATTATACTTGGCTACCCGGTCACTACGAGAAGGTGCTCCTGTCTTAATCTGACCAGCATTAGTTGCTACGGCGATATCAGCAATGGTAGCATCCTCAGTTTCCCCGGAGCGGTGGGAGATTACAGCTGTATAACCAGCCCGTTTCGCCATTTCAATGGCATCTAAAGTCTCGGTAAGCGTCCCAATTTGGTTGACTTTAACTAAAATCGAGTTGCCGACACCTTTTTCAATCCCTTGAGCCAGGCGTTCAGTGTTAGTAACAAAGAGGTCATCACCGACTAATTGAACTTTTTGGCGTAGGTTTTCGGTCACTTGCTTCCAGCCCTCCCAATCATCCTCAGACAAACCATCTTCGATGGAGATAATGGGATACTTTGCTGTCAGCTCTTGGTAGAAGGCAATCATTTCTGCACTAGTTTTGGTGATTCCTTCACCAGCTAGTTCATACTTGCCATCCTTATATAGTTCAGTTGCAGCAACATCCAGCGCCAGATAGACATCTTCACCAGGCTTATAGCCAGCCTTGGTGATTGCTTCGATGATTACTGTTAAAGCTTCTTCGTTAGACTTTAGGTTAGGGGCAAAACCGCCCTCATCACCTACAGCAGTATTTAAGCCTTTGGCTTTCAAGACACTCTTCAGGTTGTGAAAAATTTCAGCACCCATCCGCAGGCCTTCTGCGAAGCTTTTCGCTCCAACAGGCATTACCATGAACTCCTGGATGTCCACATTATTATCAGCATGGGCGCCACCATTAAGGATGTTCATCATCGGTACAGGAAGTTCTTTGGCATTAGTTCCGCCTAAGTACTGGTAGAGGGGCAGATCCATTGCTTCAGCTGCAGCCTTAGCTACTGCCATTGAGATTCCTAAGATAGCATTAGCGCCCAAATTAGCTTTGTTAGGCGTGCCATCCAGCTCTATCATTGCCCGGTCAATCCCGATTTGGTCAGTGGCATCCATTCCGATGATTTCAGGTGCTAGGATGTTGTTGACATTTTCCACTGCTTTTAGCACACCTTTGCCTAGGTAGCGACTTTTGTCATCATCCCGGAGTTCCACAGCCTCATAAGCGCCTGTCGAAGCCCCAGAGGGAACAGCTGCCCGGCCGATCGCCCCATTTTCTAAGATTACATCTACTTCGACAGTAGGATTACCACGGGAATCCAGAATTTCACGTGCAAAGATATACTCAATTACTGTTGACATCTTAATTTCCTCCTTGGTTTTTAAATTTATTAAACTTGCAATATGTTCTATTAGCTTGCTACTTATGTAAGATGAGGCTCTTGCCTGTCATTTCCTCAGGTTGATCTATGCCTAACAGGTCTAGCATAGTCGGAGCGATATCCTGGAGGCTACCATCAGCTAACTGCGCCTCTTGGTATTTCTCGCTCACCAAAATAAAGGGCACATCATTAGTAGTATGGGCCGTAAACGGTTGACCGTTATCATCCTTCATGTGCTCAACATTCCCATGATCAGCAGTCAAGATGACCGTACCCTTCCGCTTTAAAATCTCGAGAACTACTCGGCCAATACTTTCATCCACTGCCTCGATAGCTTTGACGGCAGCCTCCATGTTACCAGTGTGTCCCACCATATCTGGATTGGCGTAATTACAGATGATGACATCAAATTGGTCCTCTGCTAAACGCTCGATGAATTTCTCGGTCACACCTGCTGCACTCATTTCCGGCTGCAAATCATAGGTAGCTACCTTGGGAGATTGTATTAGCGTACGTTCTTCACCAGGGTAGGGAGTTTCTACCCCGCCATTAAAGAAAAATGTCACGTGGGCATATTTCTCCGTTTCTGCAATCCTAAGCTGGGTTAGGTTATGATTTGACAGCACCTCGCCGAGCGTATTATGAAAGCTCTGGTGCAGATAAGCTACTGGTGCGGGGATAGTTTGGTCATAGCGAGTCATACAGACAAAGTGCACATTGGGGTGAGCATCCCCCCGTTGAAAACCATCAAACTGCTCGTCCACAAAGGCTCTGGTAATCTCCCGGGCCCGGTCCGGTCGGAAGTTATAGAAAATGATACTGTCACCTTCCTGAATCAAGCCAACTGGTTGCCCATCCGCGCCGGTAATTACTGTTGGCTGGACGAATTCATCAGTTTCCCCCCGGGCATATGCTTGTTGAACTACCTCTGTAACCTTACTGACTTTTAAGCCTTCACCTTTTACCATGGCCTGATAAGCTTTTTCCACTCGATCCCAGCGTCGATCCCGATCCATCGCAAAATAACGTCCCATCACGGTGGCTATTACCCCAATTCCTAAAGAGCTACACTTTTGCTCCAGGGGTACTAAGTATTCCAGGGCATTTTTAGGAGGTACATCTCTGCCATCTAAAAAGCAATGGATAAAAACCTTCTCCAAACTCTCTGCCTTGGCCATCTCCAATAAGGCGTAAAGGTGATCAATATGGCTATGGACCCCGCCATCGGAAAGTAACCCGATTAGATGGAGGGATTTCCCATGAGCTCGCGAGATTGCTTCCCGAAGGACAGGGTTTTGAAAAAACTCTTTATTGCGAATGGCCAGCGAGATTCTGGTTAATTCTTGGTAAACTACTCGTCCTGCTCCGATATTCAAGTGACCAACTTCTGAGTTACCCATTTGACTATGAGGTAGGCCTACCTCTTCTCCAGAAGCTTTTAATTTAGCATGGGGGAAAGTTGCTTTTAGTTTTTCTAGATTCGGGGTAGCAGCTTGGGCTACGGCATTGCCCCGCTTTTCGCTACTGAGACCCCAACCATCCAGAATGATTAGTGCTAAAGGTTGTTTTGCCAAAGTTGATCATCCCCTGCTTAGTATTTCACGATTGCTGCAAATGTTTGGGGTTGTAGGCTTGCACCACCTACTAAAGCGCCATCTATATCTACCTGAGCCATTAATTCGGTAATATTATCTGCTTTCACACTACCACCGTAAAGGATGCGTACTTGGCCAGCTAATTCTTGATCATACATTTCAGTTAGGACCTGCCGGATAAATTTGATTACCTGTTGAGCATCTTCCTTGGAGGCGGTTTTGCCTGTTCCAATCGCCCAAACTGGTTCATAAGCCACGACTAGCTGACTAACTTGGGCAGGCTCTAGGCCAAGTAGACTCTCCGTAGCTTGGCTGCGTACCACCTGTTCCGTCCGCCCTGCTTCCCGTTCGTCCAATAATTCTCCCACACAAACAATGGGGATTAGTTGATTTTGAAAGGCAAACAAAACCTTCTTGTTAATTTGTTCATTAGTCTCAGCAAAGTACTGGCGGCGCTCAGAGTGACCCAGGATAACATATTGACAGCCAGCTTCTTGCAGCATGAGGGCCGAAACTTCGCCAGTAAAGGCTCCATGTGCTTCCCAATGCATGTTCTGGCCCCCAATAGCTATATTGCTATTAGTGACAGCTTCCACTGCCTTAGTCAGCGCTGTAAAGGGTGGGCAAACTACTACTTCGACTTTGCTTACTCCAGCAATCGCTTCCTTCAACTGGTTTAAGAACTGCACAGTCTCGTCAACGGTTTTGTGCATTTTCCAGTTCCCAGCAATAATTGGTCTACGCATAGGTCACCTCCGGTACAGCCTTATTTATCATTCAAGACTACCACTCCTGGTAGGTCTTTGCCTTCTAGGAATTCTAAGGAAGCCCCTCCGCCAGTCGAGATATGGGTAATCTTATTAGCAACCCCGATTTTCTCGAGAGCTGCATCAGAGTCCCCACCACCTACAATGGTGATAGCCTCAGCCTGCGCCATTGCTCGGGCTACTGCCTCGGTACCCTTGGCAAAGGCCTGCATTTCAAAAACTCCCATCGGCCCATTCCAGATAATTGTTTTAGCAGCCTTAATCAGGGCTACAACCTTTTCTGCAGATATGGGCCCGATGTCTAACGCCATCCAGTCGGCCGGCACGTCCTCCACTGCTACTACCTTATGCTCGGCTTCTGCTTTAAACTCAGCGGCGACCACCACGTCTACCAGTAGCAGCAGTTGCACTCCCCGAGCTTTGGCTTTGTTAATCAGATCAGCGGCAATCTCAATGTTTTCTTCTTCTACCAAGGACTTACCTACATTATAGCCTTGTGCTTTCAGGAAGGTATTAGCCATCCCGCCACCGATTGCCAAGGAGTCCACTTTTCCCAGGAGGTTTTCGATGACTCCAATCTTATCGGAAACTTTGGCGCCTCCGATAATTGCTAAAAAGGGCCGTTCGGGTGCCTTCAGGGCTTTACCCATAATATCAATTTCTTTTTGCATCAAGAAACCCGCCACTGCAGGCAAGTATTTGGCCACTCCCGCAGTAGAGGCATGAGCCCGGTGGGCAGTTCCAAACGCATCATTGACAAAAATATCTGCTAGTTTAGCTAGTTCCTGCGCGAAAACCGGGTCATTTTCAACTTCACCAGGATAGAAACGGACATTTTCTAACAGCAGAACATCGCCAGGTTGCATTTTGGCAATCACGACTTGGACCGCAGGACCGATACAGCCATCCACGGTGCCAACAGGTTGGCCTAGAATTTCAGCAAGCCGTTCAGCCACTGGGGTAATCCGGAATTTTTCCACTACCTTCCCCTCTGGCCGACCTAAGTGGGAAATCAAGATTACTTTTGCCCCTTGATCTACTAAGTATTTAATAGTGGGCACAGCAGCCCTGATTCTACCGTCACAGGCAACATCGAGGTTTTTGTCAATCGGCACATTGAAGTCAACCCGCACTAAAACACGTTGCCCTTGAACGTCCACATCCTTAATAGATTTTTTGTTAACCAAAATAACACCTCCGGAAGCATTTTGCATTAAGATTATAGGCCTTTAGCCGCAATAAATAGTACCAAGTCAACTACTCGACTAGAGTAGCCCCACTCAT
>CAZKEO010000068.1:0-2059 GCA_964551785.1 uncultured Eubacteriales bacterium
GCTGCTTAAATTTCGCATGTTCATCTGTTAACGGCTGATTTCCTGTTCTTAGTGGGATGGTCGCTTTGATTTCTGCCTTAGTACCGGCGAACTTAACCAAAGTGCGTTTTAACAACACGATGGCCTGCTCCCTGGTGGTATTGTCTAGGGGGGCAATCTGCGAGGCACTTACCCCCTTCATGATTTGCTGTTTATAAGCAAATTTCATGGCATTAGTTGCCCAGGAGGCAATTTTCTTTGCATCCCCAAAAGGAAAAGCTCCTGCTGTGTTTTTGTCAAGTGCGGTAATACTAACATCTAGGGCTCGGAAAATCATCACACAAATTTCCTGGCGGGTAATCTGATCAGTCGGTGAAAAGCGGTCCGGCGCTGTGCCCAAGACTATCTTTAACTTGTAGGCCTTGAGAATTTCCGGATTATCGGTGTCCTGAAAAGGGTCATTACCCAGCTCAGCCTTCTTACTACTAAGTTTTTCGTACAGCTTTACAACAATGGTACAAAATTCTTCGCGGGTAATCTGTTTTTGGAAGTTGCCCATTACTCCTGGATAGGTCAGTCCATAGATATAGGCATCATTCAGTTCCTTTTCCGCCCAGGTGCTTTGGGTTCCATCAAAGAGTTGTTTATCGATCGGGGAAACTTTCAGTGCCAAAACGGGGATCTTCAAGATTGGAGGCGTAGCCAACACAGTATAGTCGTGAGAATCGTATCCCGCTGTTCTAGTTTTAGTCGAAATGTCTAGGGCTGACGCAGCCGGTAGCATGGTCAGGAATATTGTTAATACCATCAGGAGGCTTAAGCCTTTACGCCATTTTAGTTTCATCTTACAACCCCTCATTTCTCATCCTTATTTACAGCTTACCCGTTAAAATATTTACAATTGGATAGTCAATTCTCCGCTTCCTTGGGAAATCCTTCCACAGAAGCGGCTATCTGCCAAGAAATCTTCTGAGGTTGTGTTTTAGTTACGTCGATGGTACAGCCATTAATATGCTGGAATCATCACTTGCCAGGAAGGCAATAACAGTGGCAAGCATCACAATATCATCATAAACAACCTCAACTGTACCACCCATTGCTTTAGTAGCCAAGCCAACTTTTTTTCCAGCCAAATCTTTCAGGGATTCAATTCCAGGCTTAGCAATTAAACAGTGGTGTAATTGAAAATCTCATATTCTGCGTTATCATAGTATTTGGCTATTAAGTAAAAACTCTGTATAAACTACTAGTACCAGTCGGACACCCAAGCCTTGGGAAGTTCCGTTTGTTTCGCTGGAAACTCTCCTGCAGGAGAGTGATTTCGTGACTCTGCACTGCCCACTTACTCCCGAAACAAGACACCTGATTAATCAGGAGCGGTTACAGCTAATGAAGCCCTCTGCCTTTCTGATTAATACTTCCAGAGGTGCTATCATCAAGGAGCGGGATCTCATCAATGCCCTTCATAACAAACAAATTGCTGGTGCCGCTCTAGATGTGCAAGATCCCGAGCCACCAGCCCTAAATAACCCCTTATTTACCATGGATAACGTGATCTTAACTCCCCACATTGGCTGGAAGTGTCTAGAGACCAGACAAAGACTAATCCAGCTAGTAGCGACAAATATTGAGCATTTCTACCAAGGCAGACCAATTAATGTAGTTAATTAGCTATTGCTGAGCTGGATTTAAACTATATACCCCCCGTCCATATTCGATATGAACAGGGGGTAACTTTTCGTTAGCGCCAAAATGCTATGATCTTCCAAATACCGTTACCCAGATTTCACCCCCGCGCAAATACGCTACACTACCAATCGATCTATCAGTTAAAGTATTATCTAACACCGGAGGAAGGAAGTCACCCGGACTGACATTGTTATCAGGAAGTTGCTTTGTTTTTTTAGGCTTCGAAGCCTTTTTCAACTCGGTAGGCTTTGCCTGCGGCTGCTCATGCCCTAACTCTTCATCTACTTGCTGAAGCATTGGTTCAGCAGAATCCGGAACAACTGCAAGCTCAGTCTGCACATCGCTATCTTCAAAGCCATCTGCTTCTTCAGCAAGGCAATTATCCGCAAAA
>CAZKEO010000068.1:2069-7776 GCA_964551785.1 uncultured Eubacteriales bacterium
ATACCATTCGAAGCAAACAAACCATAGGCCTCGCGGTAATTTTTGGTAATCCAAAATGCATAAAGCTTGGCACAACCATAAGGCGAACGAGGATAAAATGGGGTTTCTTCCGATTGAGGAATTTCATGCACTTTTCCATATAATTCACTCGTGGAAGCTTGATAGAAACGTATTTTTTTTCCTAGATTCAATGTTCGTATCGCTTCTAAAATGTGCAAAGTGCCTAAAGCATCCACAAAAGCTGTGTATTCAGGCATCAGGTCATTTTTGCAAGCTCTTAATTTAAATCCGCTTAACGGAGTATCGGTTGGCCTCTGGATAGTAAAAAAGTAGTGTCCACCCGTGTCAGTGCAGGTATATCCCAAAGGGTTTTCATCTCCGTCTGCTAAACAAGCAAATAACGCTACAATGGCACCCTGCAGAAATGAACCATCATCACTTTTAACCACACCGGAAAAGTGTAACAGTCCATCCAGCTTTTGTGGTTCAAGAGCATTAAGTTTACTCCCCTGCCGAGTCAATCTGCTTTCCAAATAGTTCCCCTCCTCCCCGGTTAAATACTCAATTTACCGATAGATAAAACAGGCTAGTTAGGCGCTAGGTGAATCGATATTTCCACCGACCCTTACAATTATTGCCTTAGCATCTACTGGTACTTTCGTCTTGTCAATATGCAATAAGTAGTAGCCGTCACTTGCTGTGAGAGACTGAGAAAGGGACTCTTCGTTACCATCATTGAGACGGACAAAAACCTTGACCAATGCTCCCGCGACCGGTTTCTTTCCTTCACCCTCAAGTACTATCCCGTGGAAAGCAAGAGTTTCTATTTTATTAAGAACAATATCACCCTTAAACTGACTCTGCTTTTCTGATGGTTTTTCAAAAACTATGGATCCTGGAACCCAAGCCATTATACTCCCCCCCATACAACATCATATTTAAGTACGCTGTTTAAGAAGCGTCCTCGAATCTACTTTATTCAAAAATAGGCAAAGGTGTTACGAACTTTTTAACATTTAGAAAATTCTTGTGCAAAATGCTATATTCAATAGCAAAAATTCACAGGGCTTCATAGTATATTAAAGGCAGTTTTTCACTACCGTTATTAAGGAGAGATCTTATGCAAATACAGCATGCGAAAGCAGAAATGATTATAGAGCTAAATACTCAAGAAGCACTCAGTAAAATCTCGGAAATGAGAGTAGATTTAGAATTAGCGGACCAACCTGTGATAGAACAACCCGTTAGAGAACAATACGCTAGAGCAGAATCCAGCAATGATCAATCCGTCAGAGCAGAATCCAGCAGAGACAACTACCCCAAAGTACACAACAACTACACTAACAACCCTCGGCCTAGCTTATACGCTACGCCAGCAGTAGCACACAACTCACCGGTCAGCAAAACTTATCAGGAAGGAACTGGCAGCAACGGATCACCTAGAAAAGCAATGGTTAAAGTTAACAGCGTTCAAGCACATATCAGCGCCACTACCTCTTAACCGAATGAGCAGTAAACTTTTTTAAAAGACAGAGGCAGTAACAATGAAAATTTTCGTTACTGCCTCTTTTACACATCCTTAATGTAATAAAACAACCCCCGCACAATTGCACGAGGGTTGTTACATAGAGTTAGCCGTGAGTAGCAGGAATTGCTACCTGACGATTCTGAAGTAATTTAAGAGTAATGTCGATAACCATTTTCTCCTCAATTAATTCAAATTCGAATTCTTCAAATGGGAGCTCAACGCCTGCGGGACGGGTACGATTGATAAACTCATCGAACTCTACAATTCTGCTACTGATCAGTTCACAGAAGGGAAGTTCGTTAAAGTATTCAGTGGTAATTTGGTTAAACTCGGAGAAATCTCCGGATAACAAGTGGTCTTTTTCTGCAAAGTCAGTAGTTGGCAGAGCTTGAGATCTAAAGTATTCAAATTCATCTTGGGTGTTGAATTGCAAAGGAGCTGGATGGAATACATTAAAGCACACTGGTGTTACACATCTGAAAGGAATATCCACGGTGCAATGACGAATATCACCGCAGAAGCCCACAGCAGTTGAACAACCTCTGGTAGCATATTCAATATTCTTGCGGACAAATCCTTTGATGAATAGCTTATTAGTATCTTGCAACAAGGTGCATTGGGTGACTTTTAGACGTTTCTTAATTTTTTTGATTTCCAATGCTGGCTCTGGCAAGGTAATAGTGGAATCGACGTTAACCTGAATGGCTAATTCGGCAAGAACAACAGGTATTTTTACTATTGTCCCGTGTTTTATCACGTATTTGGGATCTACTTCTTTATTGTGACACTCAGGTTGGTCGATGGCATTAGCAGTAACGCAAGCTTGTTGCGCTATAATATCTTTACATGCTGACATTTATATTCCCCCTTTATTAGGTTATATCTAATTATATGCAAGAATTAACTGACCGGTTACCCGGAAAAGGATATGAAGGAAAAATGTGTAAAATCCTTGGTTATTTTGCTCATAAACTAAGACCGGGACTAGCATCTCTGACTTATTACACGTGAGCACCTTACAACGCCGGAATTGCTACTTGACGCTTCTGAAGTATTTTGAGGGTCAAATCAATAACCATCTTTTCATCAATCTCTTCGAATTGAAATTCTTCAAAAGGAATACGCACACCAGCTGACCGGGAACGATTGATGAATTCATCGAACTCCACAATCCTGCTGCATATTAATTCACAAAACGGAAGTTCATTGAAAAACTCAGTATTAATTTGGTTAAACTCGGAAAAGTCGCCATTCAACAAGTGATCCTTTTCCGCAAATTCAGTCCGGGAAAGTTCCTGGGTTCTTAAAAATTCGAACTCCTCGCTGGTATTAAAAACAACAGGTGCTGGCTCCAGAATATTGTAGCAAACTGGGGTAACACACCTAAATGGGATATCTACTGTGCAGTGCCGGATGTCTCCGCAGAATCCCACGTTATTGGAACAGGTCCGCGTAGCATATTCAATATTCTTTCGGATAAATCCCCTCAGAAAGAGTTTATTGCTATCTTGTAAGAGTGTACACTGCGTAAGCTTTAGACGCTTTTTGATTCGTTTTATTTCAAATGCTGGTTCAGGTAAGGTTATAGTTGAATCAAGGTTAATCTGAACGGTTAGTTCAGAAAGTAAGACCGGAACTTTTGCTATCGTACCTCCGCATAATACCCCACCAAGGGAGATGGCAGTACTTTCGCAATCTGGTTGGTCAATAGTAGCCACGTCTACACATGAAACTCGTTGTGGCTGAAGGCAATTAGACATTGGTATCCCCCCTTTACGCTATATGATTATTCTATTCCCTTTCAGGTCATGGGTGACAATCCACCATAGGTGAATCTCTACATGTTTCCATTATATCCGCAGAATTTTTTTCCTTTCAAGTAACAATAAGAGAGGCGAGTGAAATTCACTCGCCCCCTCGTTTATGATCTAAAATACGTTCTTCCAGAGTACTTAAATCCCACTCATTTTTAGTAAACACCAGAGCTTTGGTAGCATTTTTTATCGCTATATTCTCATTTCCTACTATAATAGGTATACAACTATTATTGAGCAGTGGTATGTCTGCGACTGAATCCCCCATACTTATCAGATTGATGGCGCTGCTCAGTCAGCAGTTTTCGCAGTATTCCTATCTGTTTAATTGTATTTTAATATTTTTGGGTGAATTCGTCAAGCATTTTTTCAAATTGCTCCACCGGAACCGGGCGACTGAACAGATTGCCTTGCATATCATAACACTGTCGTTCTTCTAGGAAAGTTAGCTGTTCTTTCGTTTCAACACCTTCTGCAATTATCTTGAGTTGCAGGTTTTGAGCCAAAAAGATCACAGTAGTAATAATAGCCGCATCCTGGGGATTGTTAATTACATCCGCCACAAAGGAGCGGTCAATTTTCAGAGTATCTATTGGGAAGCGCTTAAGATAGTTAATCGAGCAATAGCCAGTACCAAAGTCATCCATGGCAATTTGGATTCCCATGTTCCTTAATTCTCGTAACACTTTAATTGTAAAATCAATGTCTTCTAGGGCCATTGTTTCAGTTATTTCTAACTCTAACCATGCAGGATCCAGGCCAGTACGCTTTAAGATCTTGGTGATAGTTTCTAGCAAGTTTTTTTGCAGAAACTGCCGCATCGAAAGATTAACAGTTATCCGCATGGGAGGATAGCCCGCTTTTTGCCAGGCCTTATTTTGAGCACAAGCGGTATATAGTACCCACTCTCCAATCGGAACAATCAAGTCGGTATCTTCAGCCAGCGGGATAATTTCGGAGGGCATGACCATCCCACACTTTGGGTGATTCCAGCGCACTAACGCCTCTACTCCCGTGATATCCTTGGTAATGATATTGACCTGGGGCTGGTAGTGCACCACGAATTCATTGCGTTTTAAAGCATGGCGGAGACTGTTTTCCATCGTGAGGCGTTCCCATATTTTTGTGTTCATGTCAGGAGTATAAAACTGATAGCTGTTGCCTCCCTGTTCCTTGGCCCGGTACATGGCTATATCAGCATGTTTTAAGATAGCTTCGGCATCACTACCATCATGCGGAAAGACTGCAATCCCAACACTCGCTGTCAGATAAAATTCCTTTTGACCTAAAACCCACGGTTTTTGTAGAGCTTTAATAATCTTTTCGGCAACCTTGCCTACACCCTCAGTAGAATCAACCCGTGGTAAGATGATGGTAAACTCGTCTCCACCCAAACGGGCAATAGTATCATTTTTGCGAATACAGCGCCGAAGCTTGCCAGCAACTTCTCTTAAGACATTGTCGCCAACCGCATGTCCCATCATATCATTAACGAGTTTAAAACGATCAAGGTCCAGAAATAGTACCGCTACCTCTTCCTTATTACGTTGCGCGCTTGTGAGTGCTTGAGTGACTCGGTCACTAAACAACATCCGATTAGGTAAGCCGGTTAGGGAGTCGTGGTAGGCCTGGTGGGTCATCTGCTGGAGTAACTGACGTCTCTCACTGACATCACGAAACACTAAAACCGACCCGATTATTTCAGCATCATGGTTCTTGATAGGTGATACTGATTCCTCAATCGCAAATTTACAACCGTCTTGACGGATAAGCACCGATTGATGAGTACTTTCGGTAACTGCACCAGTAGTATCTGCCACAATGGAATATATTTGTTTTAGGCGCTGGCCCTTGGCCTCAACATTCGTCCACCCTGTAAGCATTTCTGCAACCGGGTTCAAATATTGCACGCACCCTGACGCGTCGGTAGTGATTACCGCATCTCCAATAGACTGTAAGGTAACCAAAGCCCGTTCTTTTTCTTCCCAGACAATCCGCTCGGCCTCGTGCTGTTCTGCAAGTAGGCGAATTTTTTGAATGCCTATCTCCACCTGCTTGGCCACAGCATTAATAAAAGTAATTTCCTCTTCAGACCAATTGCGACGCTTTCTAATGGAATAAAAGACCAAAAGGTAGCTTCCCGCAACCCTAATCGAGAACGGAAAATAGAGTAAACTTCTGAAACCGAGGTGTTTATGCAGTAATTGAACCGTACCATCTTTACACAGCAGTGTGTGGACGTCTTCCGCATACCGCGCGAACAATAGGACAATACTGAACATAAGTTCTGAGTGATATTAGTATTTATAATAACTCTAATTAGTTAAACAATCACAAATATACTGGTTGATAGAGTACTTCTAGA